>CALDJN010000149.1 GCA_937901695.1 uncultured Anaerocolumna sp. | reverse complement strand
TAAAATGCGGTTCCCATCCATCCTGAACGGAATTCTCCACAATCATCTTAGATGGATGATCCGTCTGTACGACTACGCTGGTGCCTGTAAACTGTTTGGGTTTATCCAATGCCTTACCGGAAGCTAAGAAGAAGCGGAAATCCCCATCTGGTTTTCTCCCGATACGGAAAATGGTAACTTTATTATTTGGTCTGCATCCGAAATCCATAACCGGACCGATTTTACGATTGGGATGAACCCCTATCTGTGCCCCTGTTACCGGATGGGCCAGCGAACATGCCGCCATTCCGCAATGCCAATAGGTGATCGTATTCTCTTTCTCATCCAAAGATACAGGATCTCCAAAAAAGGTGGCTGTTCCTGTCAATTTCATTCCCATATACATCGAAAGTGCTCCATAGGTATCCGCTTCACAGGCGGCTGCTACACCAAGATCATTGAGCATGGACAAGACAGTACAGACCGGGGTGCCATAAGCTGTAAAGAAATCAGGCCAACACCTGGAAGCTAATGCACCAATATGGTGCGTGGCCACATATTCCTTGTATGCCTTATAAAGGCGTGCGTAGTCTAATTGATTCTGCTCCTTGGTTTTTCCAAAACAGACCGTACAGCTTTCTGTTTCTTTCAGAGAATCAACACATTCTTCATCTGTATAACTCTTGGCCAAATTAATTAATTCTCTTACCTCTATCGTTTCCAGCTCCGCTCCAAAGGTGCGAAGCATTTCTGTATCCAGGGCTCGGCCAAACCCAAACCCTTCCGGTGTATGCCCGACAGAAGCAATTTTTAACTGTGATAGCTCCTTCTTCAGCCATGCGGCACGGATGGTGGAGCTTATGACGGACTGGACCTGAGTTTCTTCCGGTGAACCAAAAACATATCGAAAGTGACCGTTTTCTGTATTCATCAGGGCATTTGCAGCGGAATATGCCCCTGTCAAGGAATTCAGGTGCAGTCTTCCCCCATCAATTGACGGTTCCCGCAAAGTCCACAGCAAAAGGGGACAGTTAAATTTTTTAATAATTCTGCCCACATAAGCTGAGTTTGCAAAGGTAATATTCTGTAGAATAATAATATCCGGATTAAGCATTTGGAGAAATTCATCCACCTCCTCCAGACTCAATAACATTTTTTCCGGATAAGCTCCATACTCTGTAATTTGCTTTAGCATATTACAGGATTTTTTGAATTCTGCCTCGGCGCTTTCCAAATGAAAAGTGGGAACGCCAATTGGGATATATGCAACTTGAAAATCATGACTCATATATGAGACCTCCTGTCCTGTATATAGTGCTTTTTATCTGTTATGGTGCGCCAAATATACCCGGTGCTTTAATCGTATCCCACAAGTAAATTCGATTTGGCTCACTTCATTTTCAATCTATCTTTTTAAAAACCCATCGTTCTGTCATAGCGTATCTGTAACGTATCATATCATTGATATTCAAGTGGTTGACATGCCGGTTTTTATTGTATTTTTTCTGTGATATTATATCTTTCATTGCAAAAAAAGGCGCAGAAATAATAGCCATGAGAAACTCCAATTGAAATTCTTCGCATGGAAAAATAATCGCAATTCATATTCAGCAAAAATTAACTGGTATTTCACGAATGACCAGATACGTGAAAAGTTAATTTATATCTAAAAGCTATGCCCACCAACTCCTAAAATGGAGTCGGTGGCAGAAATAATATTATGTAAGATCTCTTGTGGTTTCCCTGTCATTTTATAAATCTAAAACATGTTCTGCACACGTCCCGCCAAATGGAGTACGAGGCATGGCTTGCGGGCGCTTAACTTGATTATGAATGGTATAACTTTTTCCACTTTCGGTACTATTCCATACTCGATGTATCACTTCAAAGGCATGCAGACCCAATGAGCAATCCAATCTGGGAGTTCGGTGATTCTTAATCGCATAAGCCATATCTGCTACGCCCAAGCCCCGGCGGTCCATTTCAAAGAAGGCATGTGTATAGGGAATGGTCAACTCCTCCTCATTTCCGGAACGTTTCACACGAATTGGACCACCAAAATTATTAGGATCATGGATGCTAAGCATCCCTTCCGCTCCTAAGACCTCAATTTTCTGTATTGCACCTGCACTACATTCGGAGGTAACAAGTAATGAGCCAAGAACCCCACTCTGAAATTCCAATGAGGCACTCATGGTATTAATGCAGGTTTCCACGAATTCATCTCCATACAACGGACTTCTGGGGTTCAGATATGTCCTATGCGAATTATTTATTTTGGCAAAGCCGGAAGCCCGCCCTATTGCGCCAAATAAATTAACGAAGGTATGAAGGTAGTATCCTCCCATATCAAAAGGAATTCCTCCTCCCGGAAGATGGACCATCCGTACCTCATCATCCTCACGTGTCAGTTGGTAGCTTCTGGGGCAAAATCCGGATACCAGAACCGGTTCTCCTATCATTCCAGAGTCTATAACCCAACGTGCGGTCTGAATTCCTCCACCCAAACAAGTATCCGGAGCAACTGTAAATTGCAAATTTTGCGAGCGGGCCAGTTGAACCAGTTCCTCTCCCTCTTCCAAGGTTATCGCAATCATCTTTTCGCTATAAACATTTTTGCCTGCTAAAAGTGCTTCTTTCGTCACTTGATAATGGGATAAAGGGTAAGTCAGATTCACAACAATATCAATTTCCGGATCTTCGTAAATTTCTTCGTTAGTCATTTGGCGAATTCCAAATTCTTCAGCTCTCTTTTTTGATCGCTCCGGTAAAAGATCCGAACATCCCACTACCTCAATAATTTTAAAACACTCACAAAGGTTTTTTAAATAGATTTTGCTAATTACACCACAGCCGATAACAGCTGCTTTCATAGGCTTTAATTCCGACATAATCTCTCTCCTTTGAAAATTATCCCTTTACTGCGCCAATCATAACGCCTTTTACAAAGTATCTCTGCAGAAACGGATAGATAAGCAGCATTGGGATAATGCTCACTACAATAGTGGCATATTGAATGGAACGTGTGGCGCCCAGCAAATCACCTACGTCGGAAGCGGCAACCATGTCCTTAACCGCATTCTGCAGCAAAAGCTCCCTCAAAATAAGCTGCAGCGGATATAGATTTCTATCCCGTATATAAATAAGAGCCTGCGTAAATCCATTCCAATGCC
>CALDJN010000148.1 GCA_937901695.1 uncultured Anaerocolumna sp. | reverse complement strand
AAGTAATGTAATAGAATTGTGCTGGAAAGATTACCATATTTATAGTAAATAAATAACTATAAATTTTGGTAGTCTTTTATTTTATTTCATTGTATAATAATGGTATGCATTTTTATATATGGAGAGAAACATATAGGAGGAAAGTAAAATGAAGTTTCAATATATAGATATGGAAAACTGGATTCGTAAAGAACATTTTCATTTTTTTAATCAATTTAGCTATCCTCATTTTAATATTTGTGTTAATCTGGATATTACGAATTATTTTAAGTACATTAAGGAACATGACATTCCTTTTTTCATATCCATTACGTATCTTGCCAGTAAAGCAGCAAATGGCATTCCGGAATTCCGTCAGAGAATAAGAGAGGATAAAGTGATAGAACACGAGGTAGTCAGTCCGTCTTTCACTGTTATGACGGAAAGTAAATTATTTAGTTATTGTACCGTTGATTATATAGACGATTTCTCGATTTTTAAGGCTCGTGCTATGGAAAGTATGGAAAAAGTAAAGAAGAATATTAGTCTTGAAGATGAACCCGGTCGAGATGATTTCTTGTATATAACCAGTATCCCTTGGATTCCATTTACCAGTATGGTAAGTCCTATTCAAATGAATCCGGTAGATAGTATTCCTAGAATATCCTGGGGTAAATACTTTGAAGAGAATGGAAGAATGAAACTTCCTTTGTCAATACAGATGCATCATGCATTGGCAGATGGATTACATGCTGGTGAATATTATAATACGTTGCAGGAGTTATTAGAACATCCTAATTTTATTTAACTGCAATTTGTGCTGGCGCACAAAGCTGCTTTCGTTATTAAATGGCGCTAAAGGGCCAGAATTGAGGTTAGAATGAATAAAAAAGTAATATTATTTCTAGGGCTTTTTATTTTTGGGGTTTATATGGTAATTGATAAGCTGTTTACGCCTATTTCAGTTTGGATTGCAGTACCAGTACTTATCATTTCTGTGATTATGATATTATATGGAGGCTTAAAACCGAAAAGTACTGTAGATAAGAAATAAGGTTTTGGCAAAAGGAAAATAAGGAGGCGCTATATGCTTGAAAATTTTCTTAATAATAATAATTTGATTATATTTTATAAAACTATCATTATAGTTTTATTAGTGCTTGTATTGAACAAATTAAATAAAGCTCTATTTAGAAGTATCTTAAAAAGACATAACAAAATACACTTAAAATTTACCCGTTCCATAATTACAGTATTTATATATGTTATAGGAATATTCGCAGTATTTAAGCTGATTAAACCAAACACAGACTTTACCACTTCATTTCTTACCAGTTCTGGTATAATAGTTGCTGTTGCAATATTTGCAGCCCAAGAAAGCTTAAATGATATTCTTAGTGGAGTTATGCTATCCTGGAGCCGGCCTTTTGAAGTTGGTGAACGTGTACAGATTCTTGGGTTAAAGGTAACTGGTATCGTAGAAGATATTACAGTCCGACATACCATAATTAGAACTTTTAACAATTCCAAGATTGTAATTCCAAACAGCGTTATGAATAAACAGATGATTGAAAATAATAGTAATAGGGACAGCAGGGCAGGTAATTTCTTAGATGTTTTAATTAGCTATGAGTCGGACTTAGATAAAGCCATTAGCATATTGGAAGAGTTAGTTTCTTCTCATGAACTGGTATTAATCACGGAACAGACTCCTGTTAAAGTTATCATTCGGGATTTAACTGAAAATGGTGTGGCTTTAAGAGTTCAGATTTGGACAAAAGAAGTTGGTGAAAATTTTATGGCTTGTAGTGATATAAGAAAGAGTGTACTGGAGAAATTTAAAGAAAATAATATTGAGATACCATATAAACAAGTTGAAGTTATAAATAAGACCATTGAACAAATAGAAAAATAAAAGATAAAAACATTCAGGTTTCTTTTGGCTCTATAAGAAAATTTGAATTTTTAATAGATAATATATATTTATAAATAGAAAGGGATAAGTGTAAAAATATATGAAAGTAAAATCAAGTCAATACTTAAATCAAGTAAAACCACTGTTAAAGGAACTGTTAAACAGTCTGTTGGAAGAGTATTCCTATGCTTCTATTTTAGCCGCCGATTCCAAAGGTAAAAGTTATTCCGTATCCAAAAGCGGTACCGTAATCAAGGAAGACAGTTTATTAAGCGGACGGGGTTTTGTAGCTAAGGTATATGATGGAAATAGCTATGGAGAATATTCCTTTAATGAAATCACAGAAGGCTCTATACCCGATATTTTATATAATATTAAGTATAGTTTAATACCTCTAAAAGAATCCTTGCCGGAAGGCATTACAGAAAGTCAATATGGAGAACTACTGGATGAACCAAATGTGTTTAAAGAAAGCACAGAATATATACAAAATCCGGAAGAACTGGGAGACGAAAAAATCGTTACCTTCATAACCAAACTAAGTGAAGAAGGAAAACGTTTTGATGATAAGATTTTGGACTGTACGGTTCGTTGTAATTATCAACAGTATCATAAATTATTCTTATCTAAGAATAAAGACATGGAACAAAATGTTTTATGGACAACCGGCAGTGTTATTGTTATGGCTTCCAGGGGAGAAGAAATAAAATATTATTTTAAAGGTTATTCCAACCTTGGTGGAACAGAGTTACTGGAAGAAATGAAAGGTGATATTAAGTCTGTAGCACAGATTACATTAGACCTTTTAGAAAGTGAGTCAATCAAACCGGGTGAATATGATTGCATCTGCACACCTGAGGTTACTGGTATGATTGTACATGAGGCATTTGGACACGGGGTTGAAATGGATATGTTCGTGAAGAAACGTGCTTTGGCTGAAAAATACATTGGTGAATACGTTGCCTCCCCACTAATTACAATGCACGATGGCGCTGCAGCAGCAAAAGAAGCCGCTACCTATTTCTTCGATGATGAAGGGGTACCGGCACAGAATACCGTTATTATTGAAAAGGGTATTTTAAGACGTGGAATTAGTGACAGTCAATCCGCTATGTATCTGAATACCAAGCCAACCGGTAACGGAAGAAGAGAAAGTTATGAAAGAAAAGCTTACACTCGAATGACCAATACCTATTTTGAAGCAGGTAAAGATAAGATAGAAGATATGATTGCTTCCATTAAAGATGGTTTCTTATTAGAAAATGCAAGTAGTGGTATGGAAGACCCTAAAAATTGGGGAATTCAATGTATGGTTAATATGGCAAGAGAAATCAAAGATGGCAAATTGACCGGAAAGATTTATTCACCTATTGTTCTGACAGGATATGTTCCTGATTTATTAAAGTCAATCTCTATGATATCTGATACAACGGTGCTTTCTGGTGGTGGCTTCTGTGGAAAAGGCTACAAAGAATGGGTGAAAGTATCGGATGGCGGTCCATATATAAAAGCAAAGATTCGTCTTGGATAAATATACTTTGCCGTTGGAGCTGGAGTTACTATTGGAGTTACTATTGTGGCGCTGTTAAATGTGATAATTCTAAGCGACAAAATTGTTATTGCTATAAAAGCGTGTCATTCTGAGCGAAAATTCAACGAAGTTGAATTCGCGAAGAATCCCTTTCGTTCATAGTGATGCTTGTTAAGCGTGATAATTCTAAACGAAAATTCAACGAAGTTGGAATTTGCGAAGAATCCAACTTTAAATCGAGATTCTTCGCCCCTTGGGCTCAGAATGACAGTCGAGATTCTTCGTCATTTGGGCTCAGAATGACAGTCGAGATTCTTCGCCCTTTGGGCTCAGAATGACAGGATTGATCTATAATATAAAATTAGAAAAGGATTGGTGATTATCTTGATAAATATAATATTATCTGCATTAAAACAAAATAATATATCCACTTACCTGATTCATGAAGACATACAGGAAACCGTGGAATTATTCTTTATTAAAAAACGTTTAGACATGAGAAGACAAAAGGAGGTACATCATTATACGGTAACTATCTTCAAAGATTTTGAAAAAGATGGGGCTAAAATGCGTGGCTCCTCAACAGTAGGCATATATCCGGGCATGACAGATGAAGAGATTGTTTCCACTATAAAAGATGCATATTTTGCAGCTTCTTATGTAAATAATCCATATTATGATCTGCCATCCGGTAAAAAAGAAGAATGTGTCAGAATGGAAAGTTCCCTATCTGCTGGAACTTTGGCAGAGGCAGCAGGAAAGATGGCAGAAGCTTTATTTTCAGAAGACACTTTAGAAGATACCTTTATCAATTCTGCTGAACTATTTGTAGAGAAGATTATAAACCGAATTGTAAATTCCAATGGTATTGATGTGAGTTACGAAAAATATTTGGCAAAAGGTGAATACGTCATACAGTGTGTAACACCGCAAGACGTAGAAACCTATCAGAGTTTTGCTTATGAAAATCTGGATACACAATCCCTTAAGGATAAAGTAAAGCAGACATTGGAAATCACGAAAGCAAGAGCACAAGCAACTACTGCACCTGCTGCAGGGGATTATACCGTAATTTTGTCTGGAAAACATGTAGGAATAATATGCGATTATTATCTGAACCATGCTAATGCAAGTATGATTTATCCTAAATATTCAAATTATACTATAGGTAACAATATACAAGGTCAGGACGTGACTGGTGAATTACTAAATATTACTTTAAAAGCAAGAGAGCCTTATAGTAGTGAGGGAATTCCTATGACAGACAGACCACTTATTGAAGATGGTGTACTAAAAACCATTCATGGAACCAGCCGTTTTGCTTATTACTTAGGTATTGAACCAACAGGAGATTATCATAGCATTCTCCTTCCTTCCGGTGCGAAAAGCTTTGATGAAATGAAGACAGGTAAATATTTATACATTTTAAATTTCTCTGATTTCCAGATGGATGACCTTTCCGGACACTTTGCCGGGGAAATTCGTCTTGCTTTATTATATGATGGAGAAACTGTAACCCCTGTAACAGGAGGTTCTATTAATGGTAATCTATTGGAAGCTCAGAAGAACCTAACTTTTTCTAAAGAAATGCAAAAGGAAATTGATTTTGAAGGACCATTTGCTATTCGTTTAGAGAATGTAAGTGTAGCAGGAGCTTAGGAAAAACTTGCTTGTGTACAATATCCACTTTGGCTTGGAATATGTTTAATATATTTATGAATAGTAGTAAGAAAAGAGAGTTACCATGGCAAAACTATATTTTAAGTACGGCTGTATGAACAGCAGTAAATCAGCAAATTTATTAATGATTAAATATAATTATGAAGAACAAGGTTTTAGGGTTACTTTATTAAAACCTTCCCTGGATGACAGAGAAGGGTTTTCGGTAATTAAATCACGTATAGGGATAGAAGCACAGTGCAGCATGGTTAATCCGGGAAGTTCTATATATAACTTTTATGATAAAAATGCTACAGATGTATTAATGATTGATGAAGCTCAATTCTTAACGGAAAAACAAGTAGATGAGCTTTATAAAATATCATTTGATATTCCGGTAATATGTTTTGGATTACTAACAGATTTTTCACAACATTTATTTGAAGGAAGCAAACGACTGCTTGAACTATCAGAAAGTATTCATGAGATAAAAACCGTATGTCAATGTGGAGCAAGAGCAAATTACAATGGCAGATTCGATAGTGAAGGAAACCTGATAACATCAGGAGAGCAGATTGTTATTGGTGGTAATGAGAGGTACAAAGCATTGTGTAAAAAATGTTATGAAAGATTAAAGAATAAGGCTCTGGAAAAAAGAAAGAACAATTAGTTCCGGGTATTCAGTAAAAAAGTAATTGGTAATAGTTTGGAATACATTTCAATAAAAATTAATATGTAAAGGGTTTAGGGAAGAATCTCATTTTATAAAAGATTCTTCCCTTTTAAGATAGAAATTTACAGTAAGTCAAAACGGAATATCCGCTTATACTGCTCGCTCATAACCTCATTGCCACTATGGGGCATTTCAGCAGTATCTTGAACTCCGGCTGAAATAGGCAAGACCTACCCCTGTCTACGAAGTAGGGATTACCCTCATATATGGAAATGGGGGCCCTCCCTGATGAGGTTAAATTAATTTAGGCGGGATACGCTTAT
>CALDJN010000147.1 GCA_937901695.1 uncultured Anaerocolumna sp. | reverse complement strand
CTACAGGGTATCCCTATAAGAACAATTTGGTTGCTGTAACAATTATTTCAGATAAATCAGTAGACGGTGACGGACTTAGCACCTCCTGTTTTGCTTTAGGGCTAGAAAAAGGAATGGAATTAATAGAAAGCCTGGAGGATACATATGCCATTTTTATTACAGATGACTATGAACTTCATTATACAAAGGGATTCTTTGAAAATATTAAAGTGGTAGATATAAATGAATAACAGGGTGTTATTTTTTGACTTACATCAGAGCTGCAATAAGGGCAAATTCCTTGCAATAAATGAATAACAGAATGTTATTTTTTGACTCGGTGACAACAATTAGATATGGAGACTAATATATAAAGGAGTAATTTTAATGGACATAGAAAAAAGAGTAGAAGATTCAATAGCTGAGCATGATTTAATTATTTTAGTAGAAAATATTAATGGGTCGGGAAGATTGTTTGGCGGTCAATTAGTGGAATGGATTGATATTATAGCAGGTGTTGTGGCAAAACGCCATTCTCAATGCAATTGTACAACAGCCGCAATTGATAATCTTCAGTTTAAGGCAGCCGCACATTTAAATGATACATTAGTATTAATTGGACGTCTTACTTATGTAGGAAATACATCGATGGAAGTAAGGGTAGATACTTATGTGGAAGGTATGGATGGAATGAGGAAGCCAATTAATAGAGCCTATCTTGTAATGGTGGCACTTGATGAAAATGAAAGACCTACCCGTGTTCCAAGATTAATAATAGAGACAGAAGCACAACGTGCCGAGTGGGAAGGCGGATATAAACGTACCCAATTACGTAAATTAAGAAGAAAAGAAGGCTTCTAAAGGATTGATAGTCAAATTATTATGTAATAAAAGGTAAATCGTATAATGCATATCGTTGGACAACCAAGCATATATTGAAGAAAACAGGCTTGGGGGACCAGCGATGCAAAGATATATGGAAGAGAGGATATTAGAATTAGCTCATTATACGATTCAAACAAAATCTACTGTACGTGAAACTGCGAGCAAATATGGTATTAGTAAATCTACGGTACATAAAGATTTACAAGACCGGCTACCATCAGTAAATAATCAATTGTATAAAGCTGTATGCGAAGTACTTATGGTCAATAAATCAGAACGGCATATACGAGGCGGCATGGCAACGAGGAACAAATACAAACATGGTTTTGTGTAAAAAAGAATATGTCATTCTGAGCCCGGAGGGCGAAGAATCTCAGAACAGAAAACTGGGATTCTTCGCCTTTTAGTTTAGAATGACAGAATGGTAACTGAGATTCTTCACCTTTTGGTTTAGAATGACAGAATGGTAACTGGGATTCTTCGCCTTTTGGTTTAGAATGACAGAATGGTAACTGAGATTCTTCGCCTTTTAGTTTAGAATGACAGAATGGTAACTGGGATTCTTCGCCTGTGGGCTCAGAATGACAGAATAGAAACTGGGATTCTTCGCCTGCGGGCTCAGAATGACAGAATAGAAACTAAGTTTCTTCGCCTGAAGGCTCAGAATGACATATTTTTGTAGCTTCAAGTTGATATATTTTATAGTATTTCTGCATACAATATAAAAACAAGTTTAATAGGGGGATATCCTTTTGAAAGGCTATATAGAAGAACGGGCTGTGGAAATAGCAAACTATATAATTGATAATAATGCAACGGTAAGGCAAACAGCGAAGCAGTTTGGTATTTCTAAATCAACCGTACATACAGATGTAATAAAATAGAACGGTTACAAACATAAGATTTGTTCCACAGAAGTTACTGCATTGGCTGCATTTATGCTTAATTCTTTTAAAATTTCTGAAATACTTTCTGTAGATTTTCTTGTTTGATCCGCAAGTAAACGTATCTGTTCCGCCACAACAGCAAACCCTTTTCCTGCTTCACCTGCCCTTGCACTTTCACAGAATGTGCCTCAAGCTGTTTGATAATTGTAATACCATCCATCAAAGCATTTTGTGAATCATTGGCTATCTGAACCATAATTTCTGCCTTTTTTGCAATATTTTAAATGGATTCTTGAATAGCAGTGGTCATATTCGTTTGTTCCTGAATGCTTTCTGCATTTTCCTGGGTTCCGGAAGCAATTTCACTAACAGCTGAGTTAATAATATGGCTGGATTTGTAAATATCTTTCATAATATCAGATACCTGTTTGGAACTGGATACAACAGAATTTGCAATTTCAAGGATATCAATTGATTTTTTTGTTTATCATTGCTCCCAGACTTCTATTTATTTGTCATATTACAAGTATACAATAATTTGCTAATAATACAAATATTTTTTAAGAATTCTTACAAAAAGTTTACAACTTTAGTTTCTTATAAAGCCTGTAGTTTACTGGATTTATATACAAAACTTAAATCAATTTTATAATTTTGTTAATTTTTTTTATGAAAATGCTACACAAATTGTTTAATATGTTGTATAATAAAGACAAGCACCTCAGCAAGGCATATTTAAAGTGTATGAATCTGCTTACATAATCTAATATATTTATAATGTTTTACTAACTTTTAGGCTTCCATATTTCTTTTATTTTTATTTTCACCTTATGAAATAAATATTGATTGACTTTATACTGAAAAAAGGTATAATGAGACTATTATAAGAAATGCATAGTTTTCTATGCAATTTATAAGTTTTGCTAATTAATGAAATTAAGAGAACTAAATTCTCTTAAATATAATAAGTAAGATAAAAGGAGATTATCTATGGAAAAATTCTTTAAACTCAAAGAAAACAAAACGGATGTAAAAACGGAGGTATTAGCCGGTTTGACGACTTTTATGACAATGGCGTACATCCTGGCGGTTAATCCAAGTACCATGACAGCATTTAATGACATTCTTGGACTTGAAGGGTCAGCAAGAATGAATCCGAATGGTGTTTTCATCGCAACTGCTATATCTGCATGTATTGGTTCTTTACTAATGGCTCTTTTAGCAAATTATCCTTTTGCTTTGGCTCCAGGTATGGGACTAAATGCGTATTTTGCCTATACTGTAGTTGTTAAAATGGGTTACACCTGGCAAGTCGCATTAACAGCTGTATTTGTGGAAGGTGTTATCTTTATCCTACTTTCCCTTACAAGTGTGCGTGAAGCGATTTTTAATTCTATTCCTGGTACTTTAAAGTTTGCAGTTAGCAGCGGTATTGGTTTATTTATTGCATTTATCGGATTGCAGAACGGAGGTATTGTAGAATATAATTCTGCTACATTAGTTCAATTCCATGCATTCAATGGAGATGGTATATCACTGACTGCTAATGTTAGCGTTGTACTTGCTATTCTAGGTGTTATCATTACTGGTATCCTTTTAATTAAAAAAGTAAAAGGTGGTATTTTATTTGGTATTCTTATAACTTGGGTTCTCGGCATAATTTGTCAGTTAACTGGTCTTTATGTTGTTGATCCTGCAGCTGGATTTTATTCATTACTTCCTAGTTTTTCATCAGGTTTTGACTTTACAGCACTTGGTGATGTAGCTTTTAAACTTGATTTTTCAGGAATTTTCTCTCTTGACTTTGTAGTTGTAATGTTTGCATTTTTATTTGTAGATATGTTCGATACACTAGGAACCTTAATTGGTGTTTCTGCAAAAGCTGATATGCTAGACGAAGACGGAAAGCTTCCTCATATTAAAGGCGCTCTTCTTGCTGATGCTATCGGAACAGTAGTTGGTTCTTTACTTGGTACATCCACAGTTACAACTTATGTAGAAAGTGCTACTGGAGTTTCTGAAGGTGGTAGAACCGGTTTAACATCATTAACAACAGCTATTTTATTTGCTCTTTCTGTATTCTTATCTCCTATATTTTTAGCAATTCCTGCATTTGCAACAGCACCTGCCCTTATCATTGTAGGTTTCTATATGATAGGTTCAATTGCACATATTGATTTTGATGATATGTCAGAAGCAATTCCTGCTTTTATCTGTATCATTGCTATGCCATTTATGTATAGTATTTCCGAAGGTATCTCTTTCGGTGTTATCTCTTATGTTGTAATTAACTTACTTACAGGCAAAGCAAAAGAAAAGAAAATCAGCGTTGTTATGTATGTACTAGCCGTATTGTTCGTACTAAAGTATGTATTATTATAAATAATTTAGATATGAAATAGATTTTACATATTTAAAATGGTACCTATAGGATAGACACTAGAAAAAGTGTTTATTTTATAGGTACTTTTTTATGCTGTTTAAATGAAACCTCTTTTTTGAGTATAATTTTAGTCAACATCTTAAAATAGCGTACTTTAAGTAAGGCTGTATGCCACTATTTACATCCCAACACACATCCTTACCATAATATCTCTAATTCCCTATGTATTAACATAATGCACAAAATAAGGTTTATAATAATGATTTACTTATTAGTAATAATACGATAAGTTACTTTTAATAAGTTTATATTAGATGAAATGTTAATAAAATATTATAATGAGGATAAAATATGTAAAATACTCATAAAAAGGTTGCTATTCTTTTTGAATACTGAGCATTTTCTATGTATTACAGATAAAAGGACATTTATAATGGAATTGTTCGAAAGAATAAAAAATATCAGAAAGAAGAGGGATAATTTATGAAAAAGTTAAAAAGTGTTTTTCTAATTATGTTTAGTCTGATGATAATCTTCACAATGACAGCCTGTGGGAAAAAATCAGAATCTACAGATGCTTCTAAAAAAGATTCAGATTCAGCAGATTCCAGTGAAACAGAAGTCAGCCCTGGAAAAGACACATCTTCAGGAACTTCAGATACAGATGAAAAGATTACATTATCTTTTTCTACCTCTGTATATGTAGAAGAACCTCATCAAAAAGCGATTGATGGTTTAATTGCCGCTTATAACAAAAAAAATCCCAATGTAACAATTGAAATATATGGTGCTGGGTATGATGGATATTGGGATAATATCACAACAGAAATATTAGCAAATAATGAAAGCGATATGATACAAGTATATCCTGAAAATATTTCTACATATCAAGCAATCAGACCAGAAGGTACTTTTATTGATTTGACTCCATATATACAAGGAACAGGTCTTGAAGATAAATTAGTTGGACAAGAGTTGTGCTCAGTAGATAATCAGGTTTTGGCAATATCTAATTATGCTTGGGGAACAACGGGTATCTTTTATCGTAAGTCCTTGTTAAAAGAAGCAGGTGTTGACCCTGAATCAATAAAAACCCAGGAAGATTTTCGAAATGCATGCAAAAAATTTGTTAAGGAAGGAAAACATGCAATGGGCGTTGTTTCCGGTACTCATGCATTTACAATAAGTGAATGGAACAGATTAATTGCAAGACCAGTATCCGGTGGTTTGTATTTTAAAAATAATGAATCCGGTCCCTATACAGCAGAAAATGTTAATGTTAATTGTCCAGAAAATGTTTGGGCAGCAAAATGGTGGCAGGATTTTATATTAAAAGATAAAGCTGCTAAATTAGTTCCGGATAAAAAAGATTCACGAGAAATGTTTTGGAATAACGAAGTACCTTTTAATATGGATGGACCTTGGTTCGTAGGTATGACAAGAGAAAGAGACGAATCATTAATGGATGATATCGGAATTATACCCCAGTTTGACATTGTTTATGAAGGAAAGAATTATAAACCAAATCCAACCAACTATCCTCTTGTAACGATGATTAGTAAAAACTGTAAACATCCCGATGAAGCATGGGAATTCCTGAAATGGATGGCATCCGATGAAGCTCAGGCGATTATTGCAGAATGTGGTATGATTCCAAGTAATATTGATTATTCCACAAGTGAAGAGTACATTCAAAACCATTCTCTGGAATATCAAATTGTTGACTTTATGAAAAATAATTATACAGATTTAATAGCAGATCCTAATATCCCACAACTAGGTGAACTATCACAAATCATGCTGGACGTTGGACAAGCTATGTTCTCAGAACAGGCTGCCGATGTTCAAACGGAAATGAATAAAGCTCAGAAAGCAATTGAAGAGGTAATGTCTAGATAATTATAAATAAGATAAGTGGAGAAAATTATGATTATAAAGAAAAGAAAACGAATGAAAGAAATACTAACACCATATGCTTTTCTTGCCCCCTTATTAATTATCATATTTGTATTTTTAGCCATACCGATTATAAAAGCTGCAATTATGAGTTTCCAATATTGGTATATTGTTAAACCGTCGGATAGAGGAAATTATTTTGTGGGGCTTGGTAATTATAAAGCTGTTTTAACGGATGAACATTTTTATAACTCGGTTAAGGTAACTTTATTATATATTGTAATCACGGTAAGTGCCAGATTTATAATTGGATTTTTAGTAGCACTTCTCTTAAACAATAAGTTTAAAGGGAGGGGGATTGCAAGGTCCTTGATTATTATCCCCTGGGCTGTACCTGAGGTAGTGGCTTGCTTAGTTTGGATACTTATGTATGACAAGGATTATGGAATAATCAACTATTTGCTTAATAACGTAGGAATATTAACAAGAAATATTGCATACTTACAAGATACGAAAGTAGCGTTGCCTGCCGCCATGGTAGTAAACATATGGAAGGGATTTCCCTTTGTGGCAGTTATGTTGCTAGCCGGTATGCAAAGTGTTTCAAACGATTTGTACGAGGCAGCTGAAATGGATGGAGCAAATGTCATACAGAAAATAAAACATATAACGGTACCATCCATAAAACCAGTGTCTATGATTGTGCTATTGCTTTTGGTCGTATGGACCATAAAGGATTACGCAATTGCATATGTTTTAACGAAAGGGGGACCTTCAAGAACAACCGAACTTTTAACAATATTTGTACAGCAAAATGCATTTAAGTACTTTGATTTTGGCAAAGCTTCAGCCTCCGGTATGCTTATGCTTATTGTTTCTTTAATCTTTACTTACGTGTACTTTAAGGCTTTGACAGGAGGTGAAGAAAAAGAATGAGAAAATCAAAAATAGCCCATTGGTGTGTAATAGCAGCTGTTATTATTATTTGCATCGTTACGCTATTTCCCTTCATATGGATGATTTCGACATCTTTTAAGTCTGCAGAAGAAGTATATAGCTATCCACCAACTTTTATTCCTGCCAAAAAAACGTTGCAGGGATATGTAGAGATACTTACCACCAATTCAAAAAGTTTTAACTTTATAAAATGGACATTAAATAGTGTCGTGGTTGCAGTATTAACAACAATTTTTTCAATGATTATTGCAACTTTGGGAGGGTATGGTATCTCAAGATTCCGGTTTAAAGGAAAAGCAGCATTGTCTTACGTCATTATTACAACACAGGTTTTGCCGGGGTCATTACTAATTGTACCTTTATATATTATTATGAGCCAGCTGAAATTGTTAGATACTCTCTTAGGTCTTATATTAGCATATGCCACATTCTCAGTCCCATTTTGTACCTGGATGATGAAAGGCTTTTTTGATACCATTCCAATTTCATTAGATGAGGCAGCTATGGTAGATGGCGCGGGAAGATTTAAAGTTTATACTAAGGTTATACTTCCTTTAACGGCTCCAGGTTTAGTAGCCACATGCTTGTTTTCTTTTATAACAGGCTGGAACGAATATCTATTTGCAAGCACATTTATGAAAAGCTATAATAACTGGACTCTGCCGGTTGGTATTGCTAGTTTTCAGGGGCAATATACTACAAATTGGAATACTATTATGGCTGGTTCTGTACTTATAACCATACCGGTTGTAATACTGTTCTTATTATTGCAAAGACATCTTGTAAGCGGTATGACTGCAGGTGCAGTAAAGCAGTAAATATATTGAAAGGAGATTTTATTATGGAACTAAAGAAGATTAAAATAGGAATTGTTGGAGCTGGCGTATGGGGCGAAACCCACGCTTCCATATATAAGGAGCATTTATTTGCGGACCTGGTTTCTATTTGCGATAAAAATGAAGAAAGAGCAAGAGCAATTGCAGAAAAGTATGGTATTAAAGAAGTGTACACTGACTATAGGGAAATGGCAGAAAAAAGTGATATTGATGCAGTTGCAATTGTAACACCTGACTTTTTACATGCAGATATTGCTGTTGAATTTGCTAATCATGGGAAAGCTATGTTAATTGAAAAACCCCTTGCTACAACAAAAGAGGACATTGCAAGGATATGTGAAGCGGTAAAGAAAAATGGAGTTCGATGTATGGTTGATTTACATAATCGTTGGAATCCACCTTTTAATAAGGCGAAACAAGAAGTAGAATCAGGCAAATTAGGGACTCCCTATACAGCCTATATAAGACATAGTGATATTAAATGGGTTGCCACCGATATGTTATCCTGGTCAGCAAAGTCTTCCATACTATGGTTCTTAGGGAGTCACAGTCTGGACACATTGCGCTGGATGTTTGATGATGATGTTAAGCGGGTTTATTCTGTTAAGAAAACTGGCATATTGAAAAAACTTGGAGTGGATACACCGGATATTTTCCTGACTACCATTGAATTTAATAAAGGCGGGGTTGCTCAGATGGAAAATGGCTGGATAACTCCAAATGGAAATACCAATGTTAATGATTTTAAATTCAGCATATTATGTACAGAAGGTATGATTAGCTTAGACTTGTCGAGTCATAATCTGATTCATGAGGTAACAGAAGAAAGAGCATATACACCGGATATCTTGGTATCTAATTATGTATTTGACAGATGTAAAGGTCTTTCTTATGAAAGCATACGAGATTTCGTTGACCGACTAGTGGATGGAAAAGAGTTCAGGGTAACCCTTGAAGATGCAAGAAAAACAGCATTAGCCATTATTGCAATCAATGAGTCAGCAGAGACTGGAATGCCGGTAGAAGTAGAATATTAATCCGGCTATGGGGGACTGGTAAAAAAGGTTAGTAAAAGCTAGTAAAAATTAGTAAAGTGGGCTGTTGCAAAACTGTCATTGCTGTGAAAGCATGTCATTCCTATGAAAGCATGTCATTCTGAGCCCAAGAAATAACTTAGATTTAAACCACTATTAAAATTAGCTGTTACAAAACTGTCATTCTGAGCCCAAGGGGCGAAGAATCTCATTTTAAAGGGAGATTCTTCGAGCAAATTGGGCAAGCTGAATTTGCTCTCAGAATGACAAAGCCTGTTTTGGGCAGCAAAACTTCTGAGGATGACAAAACTTGCTTAGTGTGATAAAGCCTTCCCAGAACGATATTTATATTTTGCAGCAACCCTTTTTGCAAATAGTAAATGTAATAGCAGAATAAGGAGGAGTTCTTTTGCTTCTATCAGAATATAGACCTTTTAGTGAGCTTATTGTTAAAGAAACAGAATATAATAAACCTTGTCATTCCGTAATTGATTTTCACACTCATTTTGGCCCTGTATATAGGGGTCAGCGGTATGAAAAGACTTATACTGCAAAAAATATCATATCAATATTAAAAAGTTATGGAGTTGAGAAGGTAATAGATTTGGAGATATTTCCGGAAGAAGTGGAACATGTATGTAGAATATGGGAAGGGCAGGAAGAGTTTTGTACAATTTTTGCCCCCATTAATTTTGATTACATAAATGAACCCAATTTCGAAACCTATGTTCATAAAACCATACAAAGATATAAAAAATTAGGTATTAAAGGGTTAAAAGTATGGAAAAATCTTGGATTAGAATATAAGGACAAAAATGGAAAACTGCTCAGGGCAGATGATAAACGTTTACAAGTTATCTGGCAGGAGGCAGAAGAAAATCATTTTCCCGTAGTAGTGCACCTTGCAGACCCACCAGCATTTTTTAAACCAATTGACAATAACAATGAACGTGTGGAAGAACTAATTGAACATCCAGAATGGTGTTTTTATGGTAAAGGACTACCTTCCTTTGAAGAACTTTTAGAACAACAGGACAAACTAATAGGAAATAACCCCAACACTACATTTGTTGTTGCCCATTGTGGCTCTTACGCAGAAAATTTAAACTTTGTAAGTGAGCAATTAAATAAGCACCCCAATATGTACATTGATATTTCTGCCCGAATTTCTGAATTGGGACGCCAGCCTTATACAGCCAAAAAATTCTTTACAAAACATCAGGACAGAATACTATTTGGCACAGATTATTATCCAACAAAAGATTTGTTATACCCTATATATTATCGTTTCTTAGAGTCAATGGATGAATATTTTAATTATGACTATAATATCATCCCAGCAAAAGGAAGGTGGAAGATATATGGGATTGGACTAGAACCTGATATATTAAGAAAAATATACCATGATAATGCAGAATATCTTTTAACCAGGTTATAAATGAAAGGTGACGTTACAAAAGTTTCTTAAATTAAAATCTTTAACAGTGCGTGCGTTTATGTCAGGATTATCATACTCTAACAGCCCCCAGTAAATGAAAGGTTTATTGGGTGATAATTCTGCTACACTAAGTTTACTCGCGGGCATAAACAATTCCGGAGGAGTTGCTTACTGTGGCTCTTTCATAGTAATGACAATTTGCAATAAACCCTTCTTTTTTACAAATGTATGTATACTAAGAATCCCATGTGGTTATCAAAGTGTATTTTTTCTATCTTACATTCTCCGGTATTTATTTTATCTTACATTTTCTCTTTATTATTTTTTATTATTTTTAATTTTATGATAACCTCCGTTTCTCCGCCGGAACTATGAATAGATAATCCGTAATCATTTCCTTCATATAGCTGGATTTTATTATGAATATTAATAATGCCGATTCCTTCCTTTTCACAATGTGAAATATCAAAATTATCGGAAGTCTTCATAAGCAGGTGATTTAATTCTTCTAGCTGTTCCGGATTAAATCCGATTCCATTATCTTTTACGGATATTATTAAATCATTATGAATGCATTTTGATGATATGTAAAGTTTCCCTTGTTCCGTGATTTGTTCTAAACCGTGAAAGATGGAGTTTTCAACGATGGGTTGTAATATCATTTTAGGAATCATAAGTGATTTAGTAGATTCGTCAATCTGAAATGTGTAAGTGATTCTATTTTGAAAACGTACAGAAATCATATACAAATATTTATCTACAATGGTAATTTCATCATTTAAGCTTACATAATTCTCACCCTTAATAGAATATCGGAATAAATCAGCCATATTTGTACAAATACGTGCTATTTGTTCCATGCCATTCATCAGGGAGATACCTCTCATGCATTGAAGCATATTGTAAAGAAAATGCGGATTTATCTGACTTTGATAAGCATAAAGCTGGGTTTCTTTTTTTGAAATTTCCATTTCATAAAGTTTCACTTTTGAATTTAAATTCTCTTGATTTAAAGTTACGATTCTATCTACCATTTGATTAATAAGTTTGGCAATAGAGCCAATTTCATTTTGTGCAGTACTTTTTATTTTGATTTTTCCATCAGTAAAGTTCATATTTTTAATTTGCATATTCAACTTATCAATTGGTCGTATGAGAACCAGGTGAATTGTAATAGCCAGATATACTAAAATAATTAAAAAAATCGGGCCGGCAGCAAGTAAAAAGTTATTAAGGGTACTTTCCTTGCCTATAGAAGAATAGGAGCTGAAAGGATGTTTTAAATAAGTACCTTTGATTGCTAAATTCGTACCGATAATATCTTTTGAACGATGCTGAGAGCTTGAAGAATAAAGCCTATTTATGTTCTCCTTACTAAAAAGTGCTTTATTGGAAAATAAAACTTCATTATTATTCTTGTTGACTATTTCTATTAATATATCATTAGTAGAATTAATGATTTTGGAGATAATACTGGACTTACATAGAATGGCAATGGAGCCAGTATAATTACCATAGTTTGTTGATGATTTTGTTACATAAATGGGAGCCAGATAAACGATATAAACATTATTGGTTTTGGGATTAATGTAAAAAGAATATGATTTGTCGACATTTTGCGACTCCTTGCTTAAAGACCGAATATAATTATGTAAATCTGACGATAAATAGCTAACCAGACTTGTTGAATTGCCAGAGCTGTCAATTAAAACAATATCAAGGAGGTAAGGCAGAAAAGTACTGGACAGCTCTACAATATCAGAGAACTTTTGCCTTTGAGCTAAATCAACTCCCTTGTTGCAGTTAGATAAATAAAGTTGTACATCTCGACTGGTTGAAAAAGCAGACGCAATTTTTGAAACATTAGACATTAATAGGGAAAAGTTAATATTAATATTCTCTATTGTTGTAGTGCAATAAGTTTCTAATTTTACTTCTTGGTCTTTTTGCATCTGTTTATATGTATATTGTGTTATTGTAAGAATAAGGATAATCGGAATAATCAAAATAGCTATAAATTGGTGTAATAAAGATTTAAACATAGTTTCACCCTCTAATCTTTTTCCTGTAGTCTTTAGGAGATATCCCACAGCTTTTTTTAAATACTTTACTAAAATAGAAATAATCATGAAAACCTACTAAAGATGCTATTTTATCAAGTGAATGATCAGTTTCTGAAAGTAACTTTTGGGCTTCATCAACTCGAATATTAGTCAAGTATTGAGAGAAGGTAGTATTCTTATATTTTTTAAAAAGGGAGCAGCAGTAATTTGGATTCATATGAAATTTCTGAGCCAATTCCTTTAAAGTTAATTTATTATAGAAATGACTTTCTACATAATATAAAAGCTGATGAAAACTATCTATTTGGAAAGAATTTTGCTCATCCGGGCATTTATTTGATGCAGCAGAATACTTTTTATCTAACTTTTCCTTAACTTTCATAATAGCTATGGAGGCTTCTTCTGGGTTTATTGGTTTTAAACAATAGTCAGCTGCACCTAAACGAATGGCATCTTTTGCATATTCAAAGTCGCTATAACCGCTAACAATAATAATTTCACTATTAAGACCTTGTTCCCGAATCTTTTTAATTAATTCCAAGCCTGATATATGTGGCATTCGAATATCAGTAATAATTAGGTCTGGTTTATTTCTTAAAATTTCAAAAAGGGCAGTTGTAGGGTTCCGAAAAGAACCGATAATATGAAAGCCAACTTCTTTTAATCTAAATGATTGTTCAATATCAATAGTAACCCATGGTTCATCATCAATGATAATTACACTGTACAAAATATCACCCTTTTCTTTTGCTTTGACAAATATATTGTATAGCAGGGAAGAATAATTGTCAATATTAACACTATAATATGCATTATTATACATTTAATTGTGCATATTGTATAATAATGGAGAATGCTACACGACAATTCTAAACTTAAAAGGCGAAGAATCTCATTTTGAAATTCTTCGCCTTTTCGAATATATTTATAGAAATTATACGGAAAAACCTTATAGCAATAAATCACCTTATATGGGAGCCTTTTTACATACTAATCACCGATTTTTAAGCTTCTTCCTTCTCCCCAATGGATAATACCAGATTTAATAAGATGCCTACTACAGCAGCTGTTGCGATAGCAGGGAATTTCATTCCGAACATAGGAATCATGCTTGCTTCGAATCCAAAACTTCCGCCTAATCCAATAATTAAGATTACTGCGATAACGGCTAAGTTTTTAGATTTGAACATATCTACTTTCTTGTCCATCATAATGGTAATACCCTGTGCGGCGATAACACCGAAGAGGTAGATGGATAAACCACCGATAACTGCCTTCGGTATGGAGTATACGACATTAATTAATGGTGTAAAGCAAGAGATAATCATGGTAATAATAGATGCAGCAATAAGTACGGGTACTGAGAAGATTTTGGACAGTGCCATAGCACTAATATTTTCACCGTAATTGGTTCCGGCAGGTCCTCCTACAAAGCCTGATACAATATCGCCAATACCATCACCGATTAAGTTAAGACCTAACTTATCTTCAATATTGTATTTCTTTTTAGAACCTTTTTTCTTAGCTAAGTCATTTACATATATATCAAGTTGATAAATATGAGCAGTGGATTCGGGAATTGTTGCAATAGCTATTGGCATAATTGCGGCAACTGCAGCTAAGGAAGGCTTTGGCAATGTAAAGACCGGAAGGCTTAATATAGAACTACTTTGAATGGTGTCAAAGGTGATAAATGGGATACCGGTAACTCCGCCAATGATTGCAGCAACGATATAACCCGTAAAAAGGCCAAAAAGAATAGGCAGCTGACTCAGCTTACCTTTTAAGTATACCGAATATATAATTGTTGAAAATAATGTAACGATTGAGATAATCCAAGCCATGTTACTTGCTAAACCAGCTTGGTTTGCTGCTACTTCAGGGAATGTGGAGGCACCAGTCATTGCATTTCCAGCAAGGGATAAACCAATTATAATAGAGATACTTCCTGTAACAGTAGGGGGAAGGACTTTGTCGATAGTGGCTTTTCCGCAGCGCTTGATGATCATACCTGCGATAATAGAAACGAAACCAGACATTACAATACCAAATTGTGCAACTGAGATTTTTTCATCAAGAGTGTAATTAGCAAATGCTTCTGCACCCATGATGGAGGCAATAGCAGCAATATAAGAAAAACTAGAACCATAATATAAAGGGATTTTTCTACCGGTAACAAGGATAAAAGCTAAAGTGGCTAATCCGCTGGCAAATATGGTAGTTGAAACGTGGAATCCGGTAATCAGAGCAACCAGTACAGTTGCAGGAAACATAACGACAATTTGCTGAAGTGCAAATAAAATAAGTGGAATAAATGGTGGGCGCTCATCAGGTAAATAACCCACAGCTTGATTTTGTTGTGACATATATTTTGAACCTCCTTAAATTTTTTATATTTAACCACAAAGTTTCCTGTTTGTAAAGAGGAAAAGTGAAAAAAGTCATATATGTTTTTAATTCCCTAAAGGAGGATAAAAAAGGCTGGACAATTAACTAATAATTCGCGGTAAATCCAGTAAATTGGCTAAATTCTTCAAGATAAAATTAATTTTATTTTTCTATTGACAAAGTTTATACATCAGTATATACTGTGTATAGTTAATATATACAGTATATACTAAAAAGTGAAAATTAACAGGAAGTTATCAAAAATGAATTGCGAAATGAACTGAGGTGAATACGTGGAGATTATTATAAGCAATTCCAGCGGTAAACCAATTTATGAACAAATAACATCTCAGATTAAAAACTTAATTATGAGTGGAGATTTACTGCCTGGAAGCTCTTTGCCCTCTATGCGTTTGTTAGCTAAGGAATTAAGAATTAGTGTTATAACAACGAAAAGAGCTTATGAGGAACTGGAAAGAGAAGGCTTCATTACAACCATAGTTGGCAAAGGAAGCTTCGTATCTGAAAATAACAAAGAACTTGTAAAGGAAGAACATCTTCGAAAGATTGAAGAAAATATCCAAAGTGCTGTTGATTATGCAAGACAAGGTGGTATACCGCTGGAGGAACTACATGAGATTATGGATATGATATATAAGGAGGAATAGATTATGGATTATGCTTTAGAATTAAGTGGAATTTCTAAAAGTTATAAGAATTTTAAACTAGACAATATCTCATTTAAAGTACCCAAAGGCTGTATTATGGGATTTGTAGGTGAGAATGGAGCAGGTAAAACCACAACCATAAAAACAATATTAAATTTAATACATGTAGATAAAGGAGATATTCGTATCTTGGGACTGGACTATGAGAAGGACCAGCTGGCTATTAGGAATCAGATTGGCGTAGTATTTGATGAAAGCTTTTTTCATGAAAATCTTACTCTGACTGATATATCCAAAATAATGAAATATATTTATTCCAATTGGGAAGAAGATACATTTTATCAATATGCAGAGACATTTAAGTTACCAAAAGATAAGATAGTAAAAGAATATTCCCGTGGTATGAAGATGAAGCTATCCATAGCAGTTGCCCTGTCCCATCAGGCAAAACTTTTAATTCTGGATGAAGCAACCAGTGGACTAGATCCTATTGTACGAGATGAAATCCTGGATATATTCCTTGAATTTATACAAAATGAAGAACATACGATATTCATTTCTTCTCATATTACAAGTGACTTAGAGAAGGTGGCAGATTATATTACATTTATACATGATGGGAAAATCATATTAAGCGAAAGTAAAGATAATTTGACGGATAATTATGGTGTTATAAAATGTAAAAAAGATGATTTTGAGAAGCTGGATAAAAGCAATATTATCGGTGTTCGTAAAAATCAATTTGGGTATGAAGTAATGATTAATAATAAAAAGGAAATTATGAAACAAATGAATCAGAAGAAATACAGCAACGAGTTTTATATGGATAATACAACCATTGAAGAAATAATTTTATATAAAGTAAGGGGTGAATAGAATGACTGGGTTAATATTAAAGGATATAATAAATTTAAAAAAATATATAAAACAATTAGGACTTGTTTTAGTAGCGTTTACTTTTATTGGAATTAGTCTTAAAAGCCCATCTTATATAATATTTATGATGATACTGTTTACTACCATGATGACAGTAACTTCAATGGCTTATGATGAAAGCACTAAGTGGGACAAATATGCATTAACCATGCCTATTTCTAGAAAGGATTTAGCAAAGTCTAAATATGTATTATTAGTAATTTTTGCGTTATCCGGAGGAATAATCTCACTTATCTTAGGCTTTATTATATCCAAGGTAACAGGTGTGGGTGATTACAAGGAATTGCTGCTGACCAGCGGAAGCGTTTCATTAGTTTCTTTAGTTCTGGTTGGTATATTACTACCTATTATTTTTAAGCTGGGAACAGAAAAGGCACGTATTATAATGCTTATTATATTTATATTACCTACAATTTTGATTACCGGGTTTTCCAAGCTTATCCGTTTGTTTAAAGGACTTTCAATTCCACAACCTACGGAAGAACAAATTAGATACTTATGTTATGCATCGCCGTTTATTGTATTGCTAATATTATTCATATCTTATCGTTTATCAGTTGGTATATTGAATAAGAAGGATTTTTGATGGTGTTCTAAGTCTGGGAATTATGTCATTCTGAATCTGAAAGGAGTGCCATTCTGAGTTTGAAAGGAAGTGCCATTCTAAGCTTGAAAGGTCTGTCATTCTGAGCCTGAAAGGCGAAGAATCTCTACTTCACGTATGGGATTCTTCGCCTTTCAGGCTCAGAATGACATAGCTTTTAGGCTCAGAACGGCATGGAACAAAGAATAGGCTTATTCAAAACTCTAACATTAATTTTCCGTTAATAACTTCTCTCAAAATCAACTAAATTCCTAGGCAATTCCTTACCTTCCACATAAGCTCTAAGATTCTCTTCAAATATGGCAAATAATCTATCTTTAAATTTAGGTAATAACCCTGAAATATGTGGAGTAATTAGTACATCATCTCTCTCCCAAAGTGGATTATCAGCAGGTAATGGTTCTGTTTCAAAGACATCAAGTGCTGCAAAAGCCAATTGTCCTTCTTCCAAAGCTTCTACTAAATCCTTAGTATTAACAGATTTACCTCTTCCTACATTAATGAATACAGCAGTCTTTTTCATCTTAGAAAAGATTATCTTATCAAAGAAATAGGTAGTCAGTTTTGTCAATGGAAGTATATTAACAACAACATCTGCTTCCTGTACATAGCTTATCAACTCTGACTGTTTTACAATTATATCCATATATTCCACGGCTTGACCTGTACGATTTACGCCGATGGTTTTCATGCCAAAAGCTTTAGCAAGTTTTGCAACCTCAATACCAATATGCCCCGCACCTACAATCATCATGGTACTATCCTGTAATTCCATGATATTATCTCTGCTTCCCCATTTTTTCAATGATTGATCTTTAATGGCATTCCCAATACCTCTGGTATAAGACAATAACATACCATATACGGATTCTGCGATTACCTTCCCATGAAGGCCACTGCTGTTGGTTAATAATATATTTTTCTTTTTCATAGTATCTTGGTCTACAAAATCAACACCTGCAGTGTGCATCTGTACCCATTTTAGATTACTGGCAGGGCTATGCAATATAGTATTGCCTGCCTTACCGTTCCAGCCATATAGAATCTCAACGTTATCTAAAGGAAAATCTGGGACCTCCGTAGAAAATCCATCGACAATTTTGTAATCAGGAGCAATGTTTTGTAACATCTTAATTTGCCCTGGAGTTGTTGTTTGTAATAGTAAAATACCTTTTTGGTTCATTCGATACCTCCTCTGATAGGTTATAGCTTTATTGTATATGAAATAGGATGATTTGGAAAGATAAAAGTAATAGTCTAAGTTACAAAATACTGTAATAATATGAATTCGTAAATATCTCTTTATTATATTTTAATAATGCAATTGCTAAAATATTCAAATATGTTAATAATGCAATTGCTAAAATTCTTAAATACGTTATAATGAATGCAATAGATAATGCTGGAAAATGAATCGGTCTACTTAATGTGGAGATATAAAAAGAGGACTTGATGCTGGATTCACAAATCAATATTCATATTCCAATTTAGCATATACGAAAAGCGATGTATGTAGATTGTTAAGTTGGGAAAAAATCAAAACTCACAAAATATCGGAGGATATTTCTGCGACAAAGGGAAAAAGCTACATTTACTACAACTAAATTACAGGAGAAATTATAATGCCAAAAAAAATATTCATATCCATTATAGATGGTCAAGGCGGAGGCATTGGCAGGAATCTCGTAGGAAAACTAAGAAAACTCATTTTAAAGAATAAAGAATTATATAAAGATTATAGTATTACAATCTGTGCCCTAGGCACTAACTCTACAGCCACAAACAATATGATAAAAGCAGGGGCAGACGTAGGAGCAACCGGAGAAAATGCAATTATTCGGACATCAGCCAAATCTGATATTATTCTTGGTCCCCTAGCGATTATCACTGCTAACTCCATGTTGGGAGAATTAACGCCGGCTATGGCGGTAGCCATAAGTTCCTCGTCGGCACAGAAGATATTAATCCCGCTAAACCGTTGTGGAGTAATAGTAGCGGCAGAGTTAAAGGAAACGACAGATACCTATATTGATTATAGTATTCAATTGGTAAAAGAGTATCTAGAGAACAAATGGGATATTTCATTACAGATGTGATATTTCCTACTCATACATATAAAATGAAAACAAAGTATTTATTATTATTATATATTTTATGATTGAAATATGTTAAGATTGTAATATGTTAAGATTGTAATATGTTAAGATAATGATATATGATAGTCATCTTATTTGTTATTATAGAAAACAAGAATATTCCTTTCATGAAGTTAGGAACTTTATAATAGCAAGGTGTTATCCTAAGAAAAATTATACATTAAAAGTGAATAAGTCGAATCAAAATCATGAAGATGAAAACCGCTGAGAACAGCAGGTTTTATTTTCATGTTTTTTTATATGGAGTTAGGTTGAAAAAAGCAAGCTTTTTTCAACCGGCAATTTGTGCGGGGGCACAAATCGCTGTCATTATTAAAAGGCGCTGAAGCGCCGGCATTGAGGCTATTATGAGTGAAAATACGGCGTGTGGTAAATCGAATCAAAAACCAATGGAGTCTAAGCGCCAGAAAATTAAAATGGATTCCCCCTTCCTACCCTTGCTATATGCAATAGATACTTTCGTCAGTTCCCATACTGACAACCAAAAACCTTTTCTTCTTGCCATAGATGGTATGTGTGGCAGTGGTAAGACTTCACTAGCTAAAGAGTTAAGTGAAATCTATAACTGCAATGTATTTCACATAGATGATTTTTATCTCCCTTTTGAAATGAGAACAAAGGAAAGATTAGAGCAACCCGGTGGTCATATGGATTATGAAAGATTTAAAGAGGAGGTTCTTATGCCAATAGTAAGGCAGGAACCAGTAATCTATGTTCCTTATCAATGTGCCACAGGTAATTATGGAGAACCGACCATAATAAATACTAAAAATATCAACATCATTGAAGGTTCTTATAGTCTCCACCCATTTTTAAATCAAGTTTACGACTGCAAAGTATTTCTAACAGTCAGGGAACAGGTACAAATCCAGAGAATAGGAAAAAGATGTGGAGAAGAGAAACTAAAACAATTTCTCAATCAGTGGATTCCATTGGAAAATAAGTATTTTTCTGAATTAAATATTCCGAGGATTAGTGACCTTGTAATGGATACTTCAAGTTTATAAGATAAATAATAAATCAAAATAGATGGAGGAAATAACTTTGAAACCAGCAAACACACAAAAACTTATTTACACAGCCATATGCATATCCATTGGTCTTATACTTCCACAAATAACTAAACTAATTCCTATTTCCAACATAGGCGCGATTATATCTCCTATGCATATTCCGGTTTTACTTAGCGGATTCTTATGTGGAGTGCCCTTTGCTGCATTTTGTGGCATGGTCTTGCCACCTTTGGCGTTTTTATTAACAGGAATGCCACCTCTTTATCCGGTTGGTATTTCTATGATATTTGAACTCGGCACTTATGGTGCTTTAACAGCTATTTTATACCGCACTACAAAAGGTAAGATTTATCCTTCTTTAATTGGTGGCATGTTAGGTGGAAGAATTGTAATGGGAATTGTTAACGCTATTATATTTGGAGTGGCAGGTAATTCATATGGAGTATCTGCATTTATATCAGCAGCATTTATTAATGCGTTACCTGGAATTGTGATTCAGCTCCTTGTTATACCAGCTATTGTATATGCACTTAAGAAGGCAAGACTTGTTCCGGCTATAGAATAAGATAAAACCTAATCATGAAAAGAATAACATTTGAATAATCCTATGTTAATTTTTAAATAAACTAATAATTCCTAGTAAAAGATAAGCAGAAATAATAAATTTCTACGTATTCTTCATATTTAACCATTTTCTAACATATGATATAAAAATAACTATTTTGGTGAGAAAATGGTACAAGCAAGTAAGAAAAGTAATATATCCTTACATAAGAAACCGTCGGAAATATCCAATATTGAAGTATCAAAGAAAAAGGTATCGGATAAAAAATTATTAAAGGAAGAAACAGCAAAGGGAGAAACAAGAAAGGAAGGAACAGCAAAGGAAGAAACAAGAAAAGAAGAAACAAGAAAGGAAGGAACAGCAAAGGAAGAAACAAGAAAAGAAGAAACAAGA
>CALDJN010000146.1 GCA_937901695.1 uncultured Anaerocolumna sp. | reverse complement strand
CCTGTGTCCGGTAATATCACTACTATTGTTTTTCCTTCATTTTCAGGGCGTTTCGCTACTTGTGTTGCTGCCCATACAGCTGCACCTGATGAAATACCAACCAAGAATCCTTCTTCTTTTGCTAATTCTTTGCCAACTGCAAATGCATCATCATTATCCACTGTTATGACTTCATCATAGATACTTGTATTTAGTGCAGCCGGAATGAATCCAGCACCAATTCCCTGTATCTTATGTGAGCCTGAGGTTCCTTTAGAAAGAACCGGTGATGCACCAGGCTCAACTGCAATCACTTTAATGTCTGGATTCTTACTCTTTAAGAATTCACCAACACCGGTAATAGTTCCGCCTGTTCCAACTCCAGCTACAAATATATCTACCTTTCCATCGGTATCATTCCATATTTCAGGACCGGTTGTTGCCTTATGAATGGCTGGGTTTGCAGGATTATCAAATTGAGCAGGAATAAATGAGTTAGGTATTTCTTTAGCAAGCTCTTCTGCCTTAGCTATAGCTCCCTTCATTCCTTTGGAGCCTTCAGTTAATACTAATTCCGCTCCATAGGCTTTTAAAAGTGTTCTCCTTTCCACACTCATTGTTTCAGGCATCGTAATAATTAATTTATAACCCCTTGCCGCTGCTACAGATGCAAGACCAATACCTGTATTACCACTGGTAGGTTCTATAATGGTTCCACCTGGCTGTAATAATCCCCTTTGTTCCGCATCATCAACCATAGCTTTTGCAATTCTGTCTTTTATGCTTCCTGCTGGGTTAAAGTATTCTAGTTTAGCAACAAGATTTGCTTTTACATCATTTGCTTTGCTGTAATTTCCAAGTTCAATTAATGGAGTATTACCTATTAAATCTGTTATTTTCTTTGCGATATTAGCCATAATTCTATCTCCTTATATTAGTTTTTTCCAACTTCTTAAATGTATGATTAAATAATTGATTAACCATAGTTAAACGATTAATGACAATTAACTAATTAATGATAATTATCTGATTAATGACAATTAACTGGCTAATGATAATTAACCATTTAGCCATACATATTTTATTCTATAGGATGGTTTTATACAAACTTCTTATCCCATATTCTTAAAATGTTATTAATAACTAAATTTAATTTAGCATATAATTTTTCATTTGTCAATAATTATTTTCACCAATTCATATATGAATAGTATGGATTATGTAATCCGCTTTGATATGGGCGAATATGGTTATCTTTATATCTTTATATCTCTATATCTCTGACAGAACGATTGGCTCACTCTCTAATGTTCCCGGATATATAACATATCCCCAGTTCAAGGGTCGATTAAATCACCGCTCATTATGATGCAAAAAATCCTCTCATTATTCTTCTGAAAAGGTTTAATAAGAGGATTTCTTTATGAGATAATATTATTCTTTTTGTCGTTTCAATAATAAAGTTAAAATGCATTATAAGTAATATCCATTATAAATAACGTTCATTATAAGAACATCCATTATAAGAACACCCATTATAAGTAACATTCATTATAAATAACGTCCATTATAGGTAACATTCATTATAGGTAACACCCATTATAAAGATTATTTTACTTTTTTCATTAGACTTCATAAATCATAAAATATCATGTTTTACTTCAACAGTATATCTAATGGTGATTTTTCCTTCTATCCATAAAGAATCTTTCTTATAATTATATGAATTAGTACTTGTACCATCCAGAGGGATTTTTATTTTAAAAGTATAATTAGCCATAATCTCCAGGTTACTTTTGTTAACTTTATTGGCGGTTATTTGTTTCATTATATTCTTTGGTAATTGCAGGTCCGTTAATAATATAATCTTCTCTTCTTCAATAGGAACATTCTGAATCAGTACAATTTTACCTTTCCAATCACTATTATTTATTGTTCCTTTTCGTGTTTGATTACAACTATAATTAATACCTTCAAGACCATATACTTTATCTGGTAATAATTCATATATTACTTCCGGTACTCCAATATCACGAATGCCAATTCCCCAGCTCCCATTTTCATTGCTAATTCTCCAGTAAGGGTCATCTTCCGAAAGGGTAAGCACAACTTCTCCTATATTGGTACTGCTTTCCCTATTTTCACTTCTTATGCAAGAAGTTTTTTTCTTTTCGTCAAGGCTTGGAATAAGCAGGTCTTTCCTCAGTAAGCAAGCAGGGTTAGATTGTGCAAAGCTATAATAAATTTCTAAGCCTGCTGCTCCATTTTGAAGTTCTTCTAAGGAAAATGGTTCTAATCCAGTAATCTTTAATATTTTATCTGTATATGTAATTTGTGTTTCTAGTTGTTCTCCTTCTCCAGTATTCATATTAATTATGTTCAATGCAAAATCTGCATCTTCATCTGATGAAAATATGAAATCTGGAGCTTTGGTATCTTGATGTCTTGCAGCACTAACTGAGGTACTGCACACACTTAAAGCAATTGTAAGAATCAATGGTAATACTTGATGTCTTATTCTATTCATTGCTTTCCTCCATATTGACAGATATATGTATTATACGTTTATGCAGGATTTGATACTCCTTTTTGAATAGTCCTCCATATTAACAGATGTGTGTATTATACCGTAAAATAGTACCAATATCAAACTTTGTACCCTAAAATCGTTCGACAGCAGTTGACTTTTTAACCTTATCAAGGAAGTCCTACGCTTCTATAAACGCGGAGAATCCACTTTGTAAGTGGGGGATTAGGATTTCTCTGTTCAGCAGGAGTCCAAGCTACTGCTGAAATATCAAAAATGTCATTCTGAGCCTGAAAGGCGAAGAATCTCTTTTGGAGTGAGATTGCCTTTCAGGCTCAGAATGACATTCATTTTTTAAGTTACTTTATCATTATTATTTTATTATTGCTATGACTTTATTATTGCTATGACCTTATTATTATATTATTACTTTATTATTATTTTATTATTATTACTTCATTATTATTTTATAATATCTCCTAAGAATGATTTGCCTGCTGTTTCTCCTTTTACACCTAAGTATTCCAGAACAGTTGCTGCTATATCTGCAAAGGTGTCTCTGGTGCCTAGATTTACTCCTGCTTTTATTTTATTTCCATAGATTAAACATGGAGTATGCTCTCTGGAATGGTCTGTAGATTCTGTACTTGGGTCACAGCCATGGTCAGCAGTAATAATAAGAATATCATCCTCTTTTAGTAGTTCTAAAATTCGAGGCATTTGTTCATCGAAATAAGTTAATGCTTTTGCATATCCTTCTACATCATTACGATGTCCGTAAACCATATCAAAGTCTACCAAATTGGTGAAGCATAAGCCTTCAAAGTCTCTCTTCATGTAGTCAATGGTTCGCTCAATACCTTCTGCATTATTCGCCGTACGAACCATATCCGTGATTCCTGCCCCTGCAAATATATCATTAATCTTGCCTACCGCCAGCACTTCCTTATTAGCATCTTTTAGAAAATCTAACATAGTTGCCTTTGGTGGTACTAAGGAATAATCATGGCGCCTTGAAGTTCTCTTAAAATTAGGAGCTTCTCCTTCAAATGGTCTTGCTATGATTCTGCCAACTCCCCAAGGTCCTGTACAAATTTCCCTTGCCATATCACAATAACGGTATAATTCTTCAACTGGAACAACTGCCTCATGTGCAGCAATTTGAAGTACACTGTCAGCAGAAGTATATACAATTAAGTCTCCTGTTTTTACATGTTCTTCACCATAATCTTTGATTACCTCTGTTCCTGAATAGGGTTTATTGCAAAGAATACCCCGGTCGGTACGTTTTGATAATTCATCTAGTAATTCTTTAGGGAATCCGTTTGGGAATGTTGGAAGTGGTTTTTTAGAAATAATACCTGCGATTTCCCAATGTCCAATGGTAGTATCTTTTCCTTTTGAAGCTTCTGCCATACGAGCATAAGAACCAATAAGATTGTTCTCTTTTTTAGCTACGTCTACTCCATCTAAATTAAGTAAACCTAATTTAGCCATATTAGGAGTATTAAAATATGGGCTGGAAGCTACTGCTTTTAATGTATTGCTGCCTGCATCTCCATATTCTGCAGAATCCTTCATTTCGCCTACTCCAAAACTATCTAAAACAATTAAAAATATACGTTTCATAAAAAATTGCCCCTTTCTGCGTAAAATAAATGGCTATAAATTATAAAATACGGCATATATTTTGCCTATATTTAATATCTTAACTTTTTCTTACATTAGTATAAACTTTGTATGATATATATTGTGAGAAATTCAACTTTGTGCTATAATCCCAATAAAATAAGAACCTTAAAATATGAAAGAAAGGTTGGTTAACTTGAAAGAATTAATACGTAAGTATAAGCATGGCTGGGTATTCTCTTACTTTATTGTATACATTATCTGGTTTTTTACTCTAGAAAATGTAGTAACTACAAACTATACACCTATAAAAATATGGCTGGATGATTATATTCCTTTTAATGAATTATTTATTATACCATATTATTTGTGGTTTCTTTACATCTCTGTAACGGTACTTTATTTCTTTTTTACAAATAAAGAAGATTTTTATAAGTGTATTTCATTTTTGTTTATTGGAATGACCATCTGCTTAATTATTTATACCATATGGCCAAATGGTCAAAACCTTCGACCTGATTTATCCCAAATACCTAGAGATAATATATTCATTCGAATGGTTGGGCGATTATATGCAACTGATACTTCTACTAATGTATGTCCAAGTATTCATGTTTTTAACTCTATCGGTGCTACTATTGCCATACACAAAAGCCAGGCTTTAAAGAAATATAAGTGGATTCAATGGTCATCTGTTATTTTGATGATACTAATTTGTTTATCAACTATGTTCTTAAAACAACATTCTGCTTTTGATGTCCTTGCAGGCACTGCATTAAGTGGTGTTATGTATATTTTTGTATATGTACTGGGAAGCAACAAAGCTACTCATAAAGAAGCTGACAAAGTATATACACATTCCAGATTTTCTGAAAATTAATCAGAAAGAACATATCATTAATGAAATATCCAATAGTTTTTATATATGGTTTCGGCTCAACCGAAACCATATATTTTTTTTGATATTTTATAGCCAATGTCTACTATTTTTCTTCCCACCTTACCAGGCAGATTCATGGATCTGCCTAGGAACATGTTGTTAATTCTGTTGTATAATTTTTTATCCCTTTCTTTCAAATAATCCCATAGTTCTTGCTTCTTTTCTAAACTTTCACTCGTATTATCTCTTATTAGATATACAGATGAAACCGTCATCATCATACACAAATATTTAATCATATAACTTCTTAACTTTTTATTCTTAATCTGTGACATATCATGACTTTCTATCATAATCTTTGTAATTCGTATCTGTTGATCGATACGTTTTAACATAACACTTTCATTTACAGATTGATCCTCTCTTCCGATAAAATAACGATATAAATTTACATCTAAATAATACATGGTTTTTACAAAAGGAAGAGGCTGATAAACAAATATGTTATCCACATAGAAAGTGTGCTTTGGAAGCTTTAATCCACAATCTTTTAATAACTTTGTGCGGTAAATAGCTGCATGCATGATAATATACTGGCTTTGCTTAAAGAACATAATATCATTCCAGGTAAAAATCTTATCTTTTGGTAAAGCAGTTTTATAGTTCATTACTTTATGTTTATTGATACTTGGTTTTTCATAAACATAGTTAGCAATCATAAGGTCTAAACTTTGTCCGTCTTGCACTAACTCTTTTAACTTATCTAATACCTGACGAAGGGCATCCACATTAACCCAGTCATCACTGTCTACCACCTTATAGTATAATCCGGTAGCATGAAGCAGACCAGTATTTACCGCTTCCCCATGTCCTCCATTTTCTTGATGGACAGATTTAATAATTTTAGGATATTTTGCAGCATATTCATCTGCAATCCTTCCAGTATCATCCTTGGAACCATCATCTACAATAATAATCTCCATCTCTTCTCCGCCAGTTAAAAGCGTTTCAATGGCGTGGCTCATATATTCAGCAGAATTATAGCAAGGAATCGCTACACTAAGAAGTTTCATTTTTTCGTCTCCTCTTTCTAACCGCATTTTGCGGCACATAATGAAAATCTAAAAGTAAGCATTTTTTGTAAAAATATCTGTCTTATGTTCATTTTTAGATATTTAGCTTAATTATGAACGAAAGCTTACTATTTAATCTTATCTTATTATAAATCATAATACATTAACTTTAAATAGAATTTCCAATCTTAATAAATTATTAAACATTTTCATTTATTCTTCATAACTCTAAGGGCGATTGCCTATTTTGCAAAAGCCCCTAATATTGTCAAAGCGGATATTTCTAATCCAATTCCA
>CALDJN010000145.1 GCA_937901695.1 uncultured Anaerocolumna sp. | reverse complement strand
CCAGGTATTCCAAGACCATTTATCGCAACTTCAATAATAGAATCTTTGTCAATTTCTAAGATTTCACCAGGTTTTCCAATATTGCCATCCTTTAGATTTTCTGACTCCCCCGGCAATACCGAAGCATCCCAAATCTTAAAAGACTTACCATCTAAGAATGAATATGCACTTGGCCAAGGATTTAGTCCGCGGATTAGTCTTTCAATCTCTATGGCAGAATGTGTAAAATCAATATGTCCTAATGATTTATCCAGCATTTTTACATAGGTAGCTTCGTCATCATTCTGCTTTTCCCTTACCGCTGTTCCAAGTTCAATAGCTTTTAGTGCCTTTAATAGTAAATCTCCTCCGCAGCCAGCCAGCTTATCATGTAAACTGCCAGCAGTTTCTTTTGGTTCAATGATTACTTCTTCTTTCATAATCATATCCCCTGTATCTATACCAACATCCATATACATAATGGTAACGCCTGTTTTCTCTTCCCCATTAATAATAGACCACTGGATAGGTGCCGCCCCACGATATTTTGGAAGCAGAGAGGCATGGACATTAATACATCCAAACTTGGGTAAGTCTATAATTGCTTTTGAAAGAATCTGACCAAAGGCTGCTACAACTATACACTCTGGATTGATTTCTTTCAGTTTCTTTAAAAATTCTTCTTCTTTAACCTTGTGAGGCTGATAAACAGGAATATGATATTTAAGGGCAAGTTCTTTTACAGGTGTATACTGCACTTGCTTACCTCTTCCTTTCGGTTTATCAGGCTGTGTCACTACCGCCAGAATTTCATGTTCTGATTGTATTAATTTATCTAATACAGTAGCTGCCAAATCCGGCGTACCCATAAAGACTATTTTCATTTATTCTCATTCCTTTCCTTAACGTACATTATGATTAGAGCATCAAAAGCCAAAGTTAGATTAGAAGATGAATGCCAATGATGCCAATGTATATATATTCATCATTAATTTTAAGGCTTTTACCGCTTTAATCATCACTATTTAATCATCACTATTTAATCATTACTATTTAATCATTTTCTTCATCATTATTAACACTGCGGAGTCCGCCAATTACTTTGTCTACATATAATTCGCCATATAAATGATCAATTTCATGCATGAAAGCTCTGGCTAATAGTTCTGTGCCTTCTATAATAACTTCTTCCATATTCTCATTAAATGCTTTTACTTTTACATAATTAGGTCTTGTCACAGTACCTGATTTACCTGGTACACTAAGGCATCCTTCTTCTCCGGTTTGCTCACCACTGGTTTCTAATATAACCGGATTAATCAGAACAATAGGACTGTCTCCTTCTGGAGATATATCAATCACTACAATACGTTTTAATATGCCTACTTGTGGTGCTGCCAAACCGACACCTTGGGCAGCATACATAGTGTCCAACATATCTTTTATTAATATCTTTATTTTAGGTGACATTTCCTTTACTTCTTTTGATTGTTTTTTTAGTACTGAATCTCCTATAATTCGAATATTTCTAATTGCCATAGTATTCATTCCTTTCAAAAATATTAATAACAAATATTAATAACTATTCATTGGGTTAAAATCAAATTGTACGTTGCAGCCGTTAAAATGTTCTGAGTAGTTAATATAACCTTCCAAATAATCCTTAATGCCAATTAATACATCATAATCCGACTGCTTTATATAAATCATAAATCGATATATATCATTTGCTTTTGCCAGGGAGGCTGCTGCTGGTCCAATGATTACAGTTTCCTCACTGATTCCTTCTTTAGAAGTCCAATCTTTCCCAGCCCCACAAAGTAATTCGGAGGCTGTCATAGCTTTCTTTTCATCCTTTGAAGCAATCAGGATTGCTAAAATATGTGCAGCTGGCGGGTATTTTAATAATTCCCGATAAGCCATTTCCTGATTATAAAAACCTATGTAATCATCCTCACTGGCTGCTTTTATGCTATAATGGTCCGGCTGATAACTTTGAATTACAACTTCACCGGGTAGTTCCCCACGTCCTGCTCTTCCTGAAGCCTGGGCAAGAAGCTGGTATGTTCTCTCTGCAGCACGGTAATCCGCTGCATATAATGAAAGATCAGCTGCCAAAATTCCTACTAAAGTAACCATTGGAAAATCATGTCCCTTTACAATCATCTGTGTTCCCACCAGGATATCTGCTTCTCCATTGGCAAAAGAAGAAAGAATCTTCTCATGACTGTCTTTATTCTTTGTAGTATCCATATCCATTCTTAACACTCTGGCACCTGGGAATTCCTTTTTAACCATTTCTTCTACCTTTTGTGTTCCGGTACCAAATGTTGCAATATATTTGGAACCACAGCTTGGGCAATTAACAGGTGTACTCTCAGAATATCCGCAATAATGGCAGACAAGAGTACCATTATTATGAGCTGTCAAGGATATATCACAGTGAGGACATTTCATTACATGCCCACAGCTTCTGCAGGATACAAAGCCTGCATACCCTCTTCTATTAATAAACAGCATAATTTGCTGCTTTTTTCTTAGCCTGTCTTCCATTAATTCTTTCAATTGTATACTAAAAATAGATTTATTTTTCTTTTTTAATTCTTCCCTTAAATCCACAATCCATATCTTAGGCATTATGCTTTTTCCAATACGGGATTTAAGCGTATATAGCTTATATCTGCCTTCTAAGGCATTCTTATAGGATTCTAGAGAAGGCGTTGCTGAACCTAGTATAACACTTGCATTGGATAATTGTCCACGTTTTATTGCAACCTCTCTTGCATGATACTTTGGTGGATTCTCACTTTTATAAGTACCCTCGTGTTCCTCATCAATAATAATAAGTCCAAGATTTTGAAAAGGAGTAAATAATGCTGATCTTGGTCCAATCATAATATCAATATCACCCTTTTTCGCACGTAAATATTGATCGTATCTTTCACCTTGGGATAACCTGGAGTTCATAATAGATATTCTGTCACCAAATCGTTTATAAAAACGCATTACCGTCTGATAGGTGAGGGCTATTTCAGGAATCAACATAATAACCTGTTTACCCTGACTAATAACATCTGAAATAATTTCCATATATACTTCTGTTTTACCGCTTCCAGTGACTCCATGAATCAGGTAAGTACCTCGTATGTTTTCTCTGTACTCTTTAATAATACTATCTACTATGATTTGTTGTTCTTCTGTCAGATGAACTTGTTCCTTATTTATTGTTCTATTCTGAATTGGATTTCGGTATAATCTTTCTACATCTGTAGTGATAATATCCAGCTTTTCTAAATCCTGTATAGTGGTTCTTGCTATGTTTAATTTATGAATCACAACATCATAGTCGATGGCTTCTTCTTTAATAAGTTCTTCCAGAAGACGAACTCTTCCTTTGTTATTCTTAATTTTAAATATCTCCAGATGTTCCTTGGCAGCCTCTATGGATTCAGCCAGTTTTATTGTTTTCTTTTCTTTAGCTTTTACAGTTTTCTTTACAGGAATAACTGTTTTAAGGGCATCGTTCATGGTAGAGCCAAAGGTTTCCTTAATCCAATAGGCTAATTGAATTAATTGGCTTTCGATGACCAAACCATCACTCACAATTTCATGTATAGGCTTAATTAAATCTTCTTTCCATTTTGGTTCATTGGATAAATGAACGATATAACCTTTAATTAGGCGGTTTCCCTTACCAAAAGGTACTACTGCCAAAGCACCAATTACGGCTTGTTCTGATAATTCTACAGGTATAGAATATTGGTATGTTCGATCTAAATTCTCATGAGAAATGTCTACAATAATATCCGCATATTTCATTGCCATACCAATCACCTGCCTTTTATTTTCTTACTTTTTTCTTCTATGATTTGAGTGTAAAAAGTCTAAATATAGTTTATTAAATGAATAATGCTACATTAGTGTAAGACTTTTTACGCTCAAATCACCTATTTTATTTATTTCTCCATTTACATTATAAAAAATATCAGAATCTATATTATTCTTCAATAAATGCCTTTACAATTTCGTCTGTTTTCATAGACCTTGAACCTTTTACCAAAACTCCATCTCCTGCCTTTAACTGTCCTTTTAAGTACCGGATGGCTTCCTGATTCGTTGAAAATGAATGAGTAATTATATTCTTATTCTTATACTGAATTCCTTTTGCAATATATACTGCTTCTTTGCCTATAGTAACCACTTCATCTACTTTTTGTTCTGCTATGAAAGTGCCTACATCATAATGAGATTGATAAGATAAATCTCCAAGTTCAAACATATCTGCCAGAACTGCAATTCTTCTGGATATACCCTCTAATTCCGAGAGCACTTGAATCCCACTCTTCATGGAATCCGGACTTGCATTATAGGAATCATCTATAATGTGAATCTGATTTACTTCTTTTATCTGTCCCCTCATTGCAATAGGATGATAGTTATATAATCCTTCCTTAGCAAGGCTAACAGGTATATGATAATGTTCACCAACAGCAATTGCTGCTAAGGCATTGTATACATTATGAATTCCTAAAACCTGAAGGACAATTTCTTCCCCATCTCCATCCAGATTGTTTTGTCCGGCGGAGGTATTATCTTTGCTAATAATAGCTTTCGGCTCATTATCTATTGTATTTGTTCTTTTTTCTTTCTTAGTTTTTCTTAATGTAAAATAAGTTTTACCCTCACTGGTTCTAATATTTTCTGCCCAGTAGTCACAAGTATCTTCTGTACCAAATCCAATCACTTTTGATTGATAGAATTTCTCTAAAGTTTCAGGGTTTAAATCTATTCTAGCAGAATTTTGTGAATATTCTTTGTCTTTATTTTCAGCAGTATTCTCTGGTTCATTTTCTGCTGTATTCTCTGTTTCATTCTCTACGTCATTCTCTGCTGCATTCTTTATCTCATTCTCCACTTCATTCTTTACTACATTCTCTGTTGCATTCTCCGCTTCATTCTTTACTACATTCTCCGCTTCATTCTCTATTTTATTCCCTATTATACTTTCCCAGTTTTTCAGTGCTTTTGATGCAGCATAAACTTCACTTAATAAATCATCATTGCCATTGACAAATAATACGGAATCCTGATGGAAAGCATTGATGATATTCAATTTTTCTTTTCTAATATTTTCTCTTGTCTTAAGCTGTCCTATGTGAGATACGCCAATATTAGTTACAACTGCTGCTTCTGACCTTGCTATCTTAGAAAGCTTAGCCATCTCACCAAATTCACTCATACCCATTTCAATTACTGCAATATCATAACTGGAATCCAGCCTTAGCATCATAAGGGGAAGGCCAACCTGACTGTTCATGTTTCCTTCCGTCTTTAAAACTTTATACCTGGTTTCTAATACCGCTGCTACCATTTCCTTCGTTGTAGTTTTACCTACGCTGCCTGTGATTCCAATTACCGGGATTTTAAATTTGCTTCTATAATAAGTACCTAGTGCCTGTAATGCTTCTAGTGTATCTTTTACGTAAATATAAACCATAGACTGATTCATATCCTTGGTAACTTCTGTATGTCTGCTTGTAAAACAAGCTCTTGCACCATTATCAAAAGCATCTGGTATAAAATCATGTGCGTCCACCTTTTCACCTATAATCGGAACAAATAGTGAGCCAGCCTCCAGCTTTTTTGAATTGGTACTTACATTAGTAATCTGCATGTTCTCATCACCGATTAATATAGTACCTTCTACTGCATCGGCAATCTCTTTTATAGTCAATACTTCCATCTGATTATCCTCTTTCATAATATAGAGATTATATATTTTTTTACTGATTCTGCTCTTTACAAAACACTCAAATCATCTATTGAATCTTAATAAAAGTCATATTTTATTATTAACAGTATACTTTATTGGAATGTTTAACTTTCACAGAACAAACTTTCTTCATAAGGTATATGGGTTATATAATAGAAATTCCTTCTTCCTCATAAAGTATATGAATTATATAATAGAAATTCCTTCTTCCTTCATCTCATTTACAATATCTCTAATAAGTTCTCTTTCATCCATATGATACTTTTGACCTTTAATTTCCTGATAATCTTCGTGACCTTTTCCGGCAAGTACAATAACATCTCCAGGTTTTGCATGTTGGATACAATAACGGATGGCTTCTTTTCTATCTATAATTTCAATATAATTTCCAGCTGCCTTTTTCACACCAATTATAATGTCTTTTATTATCTCTTCTGGGGCTTCAAACCTTGGATTATCCGAAGTTACAACAGTAAGATCTGCATATTTAGAGGATATCTCCCCCATCTCATATCTTCTAAGCTTGGATCTGTTTCCACCACATCCAAATAAGCAAACAAGTCTCTCTGGATTATACTCTTTGATAGTAGATAATAAGCTCTCCAAACTCATAGCATTATGGGCATAGTCTATCATTAAAGTAAAACTTTTTGATATATTAACCAGTTCTACTCTACCCTTTACCTTTACTTCTGATAAAGATTTTTGAATAATTTCAACTGGTATATTAAAGTGTCTGCAGATTGCAATGGCAGTTAAGGAATTATATACACTGAACTTTCCAGGTATATCAATTACTACATCAAAGTTCATTAGTCCTTCTACTCTATATTTTACGCCAAGAATACCCATAGAACTATGGAGATCCACATTAACAGCTCTTAAATCAGCCTTCTCAGATATTCCATAGGTTTCAAGCTTACAGGTATGGCCTTTCATAACATTCCATACATGTGTATCATCTGCATTGACAATTCCCACTTTACATTTTTTAAATAGTAAGCCTTTACATGCCATATATTCTTCAAAATCCTTGTGTTCAGTAGGACTTATGTGGTCAGGCTCAATATTGGTAAAGATACCAAAATCGAAAGTAAAACCATCTACACGATGCATCATTAATCCTTGGGAAGAAACTTCCATAACTGCACACTGACAGCCTGCATCTACCATATTTTTAAAATATTCCTGTATAACATAAGATTCCGGCGTTGTATTATTAGCAGGAATTTTAGTATCACCAACAATTGCTTCAATGGTACCAATTAGACCCGTTTTAATGCCTGAGCTTTCAAGAATGGAACGAACCATATAAGCAGTGGTTGTTTTTCCTTTTGTCCCAGTAATACCAATTGTTTTTAATTTATCTGCAGGATAATCAAAATATGCAGCTGACATATAAGCTAATGCTGCTCTGGTATCAGATACTTTCACAACAGTAGTATTATTTATATTGTTTATATTAAGAGCAGCCATATCTTTCTCTACAATAACTGCCCTTGCTCCCATATTAATTACTTCATTAATAAAATCATGTGCATCTCTTACTGTCCCGGATATACATACAAAGACAGAACCTTCTACTACTTTTCTGGAATCATAAACAAGAGTTGTAATGTCTATATCATCTTTACCATGTAGCAAACTATATTCCATTTTTTCCAGTAAACTTCTTAATTTCATAGGAACCTCCCTAATATATAATAACTGCTAAATTATACCCTATATACAAATTCCCATCCAGTGAATTACCAGGATGGGAATTATTATGACCCACCGGTCAATAATTTTAACCTCATCAGGCAAGGATTTGCCTGTTTCAGCAGGAGTTCAAACTCCTGCTGAAATGCCACGTAGTGGCAATGAGGTTTATGAGCAAGTAGCGCAAGCGGATAAACTTGCCTATAGGCAAGTGGGAATACCTCTTTGACTTTAAATACGCAAACTATTAATGCTAGTATAATTAATCCACTAAACCAAATTTATTTAAGGGCCATATTCTTATCATTTCTTTACCGTTTATATTTTCCGCTAATACAGGCCCAATAGCTCTACTGTCCTGGCTTACTTCACGATTATCACCCATTACAAAATATTCATCATCTGCTAAAGTAATAGGTTCTGCAGCAATACCTGCCTGGGTAATGGGATCTTTTCCATAATCTTCTTCCAAAATCTCACCATTAATGTAAATGTCACTGCCAAGAATCTGAATCGTTTCGCCTGGCATACCAATGATACGTTTTACATAATATTCGTCAATATCTTTACCATAAGGGTAAAATACTATAATATCAAATCGTTTTAAGTTGCCAATTCTTGGACTGATTTTATCTACTAATAAATTGTCCCCATTATGAAGGGTATCTTCCATAGATGGTCCATCTGCTATAGTTCTCGGCATTACTTTCACCCTCTGTCAATTCTTCATTCATTTTATTTTCACTCAATACTATCAACTCCTTACTTAATTATCTATTGATGCTCTAAAACCCTGAAGTCATTCAACGGCCATATTCTTACCCAGGCTCTTCCCATAATAGAGGATTTATGTATTGGTCCAATACTGGGATCTCTGCTATCCTTGCTATTGTTACGGTTATCACCTAGTACAAAATATTCGTCTTCTCCAAGTTCAATACTTTCATTAGCAATTCCGCCATCAATAATCTTTTCACAACCATAGTCTTCTTCAAGTAATTCTCCATTTATATATATGTCACTTCCAATAATCTGCACTTTTTCTCCAGGAAGTCCAATGATTCTCTTAATGTAATATACATCTTTTTCATCGGAGTATGGACGAAATACAATAATGTCAAACCTTTTTGGGTCGCCAAATTGGTAAGATAATTTTTCAAGAATCAAATGATCCGTATCATGAAGGGTGGTCTCCATAGAACTTCCACTAACTTCAACCTGCTGCCCTACAAAATGATGAATTAATAAAACAGCAAATATTACAATTGCAAAGTAAATAATCATTTCTAATATATCTTTTACATAATTGTTATTCTTTTCTTCTGAGTTGTTTTCTTCTGAGTTGTTTTCTTTCAAGTTGTTTTCTTCTGAGTTGTTTGCCTTTGAATTGTTTTCTTTCGAGTTGTTTTCTTTCAAGTTGTTTTTTTCTGAGTTGTTTGCCTTCGAGTCGTTTTCCTTTGAGTTATTTTCTTCTGAGTTGTTTTCTTTCGAGTTGTTTTCTTTCAAGTTGTTTTCTTTCGAACTATTTCTTTCTGAGTTGTTTTTTCCCGAGTTGTTTTCTTCTGAGTTATTTTTTTCTGAATTATTATCAGTTATATTATTATCAATATTTTGTTTTTTTGAATTTCCTAACATATTTGACTGATTTTCTCCTGCATGAACTTTATTACTGGATTTCATTATATTTAGTCCCTCATCAATCCATTCATTATTTTCAAAGTCTTTCCGACCCATGATTTGCCTCCGGCTGTACTTATCCCCTACAAAGATATATTTTCAGTATATTTTCTTTATTATATAAGAAAGCACCTTCAATGGTATCCTATAAAATACGAAGAACTTTTTCTTTCGATCTATGTTCTCTCGAAAATTATATAAAATATCATACGAAAGTGCTCATCGGAATAAATAATATTTATTTAAATTTCACTAGAATATTACTCTTCTTTATCTTTTTCCTCATCATTTAAAATCTTAACTTTTCCTTCATACAATTCCTCAACAGCAATGGATAGAGGTTTGTTACAAGATACAGTAACGTAAGTATCTGCGCCATTAATAATCTGTCTGGCTCTCTTTGCAGTTGCTAATACGATGGAATATCTGCTATTGACAACCGGCTGCTCACCTGGTTCTACGTCGCTGTTAACTACTTTCATTAAATCTGTATAGGATGGATGTAACATAAAAAACTCCTTTCTTGAAACCTTAGGTTTCTTCCATAAAATTTTTAATATAAGTCAAAGGGAATATTTCCTTTTTTTGCGGTATTCTTCGCCTTTCAGGCTCAGAATTATCACGCTTAACAGCACCACAGTAAACGAAATGTTTATTGCGTGATAATTCTGCCGCAACCAGCTTGCTCGTGCGCATAAACAACTCCGAAGGAGTTGCTTGCTATGGTTCTTTCATAGCAATGACAATTGGTCTGGATGATGTTTAGTTCTTTATTCTTCTAATGAGGATGCAGAATCCATACTTTCTTTGGTATTCACTCTATTTGCTATAGTTTCTGGTAACAATGCAGATAAAACCAGATGTCCACTATCTGTTACTATAACAGCTTTTGTTTTTCTCCCGCAGGTAGCATCGATTGCAATACCTGTATCCTTTGCATTCTGTACCATACGTTTAATGGGTGCTGCTTCTGGTTTTATTATTCCCACAATCCTGTTACTATTAACCACGTTGCCAAATCCAATATTAATTAATCTGCTCAACTTCATTCCTCTTTTCTAGCCTATTGGAAACTTGTATTCAAATAATAATAGAAAATATAGCGACTATTCAGCCATAGGGTTTCTTTTATTATTCAATATTTTGAATTTGCTCTCTTACTTTTTCAATTTCAGTTTTTAGATTAATGGCTACATTAGAAACTTCCAAATCATTGGCTTTTGATAAAATAGTATTTGCCTCTCGATTCATTTCTTGTGCAATAAAATCTAACTTTCTGCCGATTTCTTCACCATCATCTAAAGTCGCCTTCATATTCTGAATATGACTTCTAAGCCTTACCGTTTCTTCATCTACGCAGATTTTATCTGCAAATATGACAGCCTCAGTAGCTAGGACGCTTTCTTCAATCTTAGTATCTCCTAAAAGTTCATTCAACTTAGCTGTAAGCTTTTGTCGATATTCTGCAATAATCTGTGGTGATCTCTCTTCTATATAATCTACAAATGTAAGCATACCATTTAACTTGTTGGTAATGTCTTTTTTCAGATTCTCACCCTCTGCAATACGGGCATCTACTAATTTCTCTGCTGCAGTCCTTACCGGAGCTTCAATAATCTTCCACAATTCTTCTTCGTCAATCGTTTGCTCCTCTAATGTAAAGACATCCGGAAATCTTGCCAAAGTGGATACTCTTATATCATTATCAATGTGAAATGTCTCACTTATTTTAAT
>CALDJN010000144.1 GCA_937901695.1 uncultured Anaerocolumna sp. | reverse complement strand
CCAATGGATGGTTCTTACCCTTTTTAGTTTATTTTCAATTTCACTTATAAAGTCTAGCAATTCTTCTGGGGATTTAAGAGTTCTTAATCTCAAAGCGCAGTTTAGAAAATCATCTTGCTCTACTTCCCCTACTGGTTTCGTATTGCTATAGGAGGATACTTTTATTACCTTACATTCTTCGTCGGATTTTAATAAGTCTATAGCTGAATTTAGGTTTTGCTCCCTATCTCCCATATTGGAGCCTAGACTTATGTAAACAGTATGCCATCCTCGTTCCATTTCTACAGACACCGTATCAATTGGTAAAAGTATAGGTGCCCAAGGCTTTTTAACCTGTACCTTTAATTTTTCTATATTCTTAAATTCTAATAGTATTCTCTTTGATAAATGAGCGGTTAATGCTTCAATTAATTTGAAGGTATTTTTCTCCATTTCCATATTAATAAAATGGCATACTTCACCGTAATTAATTGATTTTGATATATCGTCATTTTTAGCGGCAGCTGATAAATCTGCAAAAATTTCTACGGATACTAAAAATTTTTGTCCCAACACATTCTCTTCTTTGTATACACCGTGATGTGAAAATACTTCAAGGTTGGAAATAACTATTTTATCCATTCTATCACCTAATGTTCCCTTAGTATTGCTTCTGTCATTCGAATTGCCCGAAGGTTTTCTAAGACATCATGTACTCTTACAAAGTTACAGCCCTTCATAACACCAATAACGCTAGTTGCAAGGGTTCCTTCCATTCTGTTTTCTACCGTTTCATCTAAGGCTTTACCAATCATTGATTTTCTTGATGTTCCAAGTAAAATCGGCAGATTAAATTTTTGAAGTTCTTCCAGATGATTCATTAATATTAAATTCATTTCATAGGTTTTTGCAAATCCGATTCCTGGATCTATAATGATTTTATCCCTTTTAATTCCTGCAGATAAAGCAATATCAATACTCCCCTGCAAGTCTGAAAGCACATCTTCCATAAAGTTATCATATATGGTTTCTTTTCTATTATGCATAATACATGTGGGTACATTATATTTACTTATAACATTTGCCATATTGGCATCGTATTTTAGCCCCCATATATCATTAATTAAATCAGCGCCTACATCTAAAGAAGCTTCTGCTACTTTACTTTTGTAAGTATCAACGGATAAAGGAATATCAAAATGTTTCTTTAATTCTTTTATAACAGGTACTACCCTATCAATTTCTTCTTCATCAGAAATCCTCGTATAATTGGGACGTGTTGACTCGCCGCCTACATCAATAATATCCACGCCCTCTTTTATCATCTGCTCTGCATGATTTAAAGCATTGGATAAATCATTAAATTTTCCGCCATCAGAGAAAGAATCTGGAGTAACATTGAGAATACCCATAATATAGGTTCTTCCCTTAATTTTAAATTCTTTATTTCCAATAATCACTTTTAACACCGCCTTTATGAAATATACTTATTACATTATTATTTTCATATTATTAATTTATTTTATTGATTTATTTTATTGATTCTATATTATTGATTTTATTTTATTGATTTTATTTTATTGATTTTATTTTATTGATTTTATATTATTGGTTTTATATTATTGGTTTTATATTATTGATTTGAGTGACCTAAGATAACTTATTAAATGAATAGTGCTGCATATATGATTCAAATCATTCTTTTATCAATTGAAAAAATGTATTTTTTAGCTCTTGGTTATCTTTAAACTTTCCTCTGGTTACAAAAGTAGTTGTCAGCGTACCAGGTTTGCGAACCCCTCTCATAGTCATACACATATGTTCTGCCTCTAACATAACGATAACTCCCTTGGGATTTAGATATTTCATAATATCATCTGCTATTTGGGCAGTCATTTGTTCCTGAATCTGTGGACGTTTTGCATAAACTTCAACAGTTCTAGCAAGTTTGCTTAATCCTACTACCTTTCCATCAGGAATATATCCAATGTGGGCTTTTCCGTAAAATGGAACCAGGTGATGCTCGCATACTGAATAAAATGGAATATCCTTCTCTATTATTAATTCATTATTGGCAGCAGTAAAAGTTTTTTCTAAATGTTCTGCAGCATCTACTTTTAATCCGCTAAATATTTCCTTACACATTTCAGCAATTCTTTTAGGAGTTTCTAAAAGTCCTTCTCTATCAACATCTTCACCGATGCCTTCCAAAAGAAGTTTTACTCCTTCTTCAATTTTCTTCTGATTCATGTCCTTCTCCCATCTGCTAAATCATTTGTAATAATGTGGATTTGAATGTTAAAAACCTAAATGCAATTTATTGAATGAATAGTTTATCAATGTATTACTATTGATAATTGAATTAATTTAAGACTTTTGATGCAAAATCAACATAATATATTTAAGTAATATCTAATACTTGATACACTTCTTTTAAATAGGATAAGGAACCAAAAGTTAATATTACATCATCTTTACCTGCAATTTTGTAAGCCATATCAATTGCCTTAGGGACCCTATTGCAGTCATAAACTATATTACAATATTGATTTGCCGCTTCCGCCAAGCTTTTAGAACTTAAACCCCGTGAATTATCAGGAGTTATGGTTATAATAGCACTGGCATATTTTCCTGTATGTTTTAATACAGCTTCATAATCTTTATCAGCTAATACTCCCATAATGTAAATAATTTTCTTATTCTTTAAATAAATATTGATATTTCTCCCTAAAGATAAAGCTGCATCCTCATTATGGGCTCCATCTACTATAAATAATGGATTCTTTTTTAAGATTTCAAATCTTCCACTCCATATGGTATTCAAAAGACCTGTGTAAATTTCTTCCTTGGTTATAGAATATCCAGCCCTTTGTAATGCTTCTATTGTTATGATTGCTGTAACAGCATTATTAACTTGATTTTCTCCTAACAGTTTTATTCGTACATGTTTCCAATTCTTATAGGAAAAAACAGTGCCATTTAAATCTTGTTCTTCTACCTTAATACTGTTAATATCGGCAAAGGTGATATTAGCTCCATTTTCTTTGCATACTTCCTCAATGACTTTTCTTGCCTCCGCTTTTTGATCATAAGAAGTCACTTCAACACCCGGTTTTATAATTCCAGCCTTTTCTCTGGCTATTTGCTCCAAAGTATTACCTAAAATATGCATATGGTCCATGCTGATAGAAGTTAAGACAGCACAAACGGTAGTGTTAATCACATTAGTTGCATCCAATCTTCCACCAAGTCCAACCTCCAAAACAACTATGTCACATTGGTAATCTAAAAAGTATAGGAAGGACATTGCCGTTTCTATTTCAAATACAGTTGGATGCGGTAACCCATCTGCTACCATAGAAATACAGACTTTTTGAATTTGTTCTATATAATAGGCAATATCTTCTTCAGAAATATATTTTGTAAATATAGAATGATTCTGAACAGGCTTTACATGGTTCTCCTGCATATGCCCATTGCCTGTAGAATTGGGTTTTTCATATTTATAGGATACCTGTATGATTTCTCTTCTATTTAATACTGCCGGAGAAATATATCTGCCTACATAATATCCTGCTGTTGCGAGAATAGTTGCTATATAAGCCGCCGTAGTACCTTTTCCATTGGTGCCAGCCACATGTACAAATTTTAATTGTTCCTGTGGATTACCTAATCGAGCTAAGAGAGTTTTCATTGACTCAAGCCCCAGCACACTGCCATATTTATTTGATTCTTCTATAAATGCATAAGCTTCTTCAATCGTCATTTTATCACCTGTATCTTTCCTACATTTGTCTTATTAATGGAAATTATCTTTCGTTACAAACTTGGAATATAAAGAATTTTAAATAATAAGACTCATCTGCAGCCCAAAGAATTGGATGATCCGGTGCCTGAGTACGGTATTCTACCTGTCTTAATCTTTTCCTTACGTTTTTAGCTGCTTGTCCTACCGTATCAGCAAATAAATCCGGAGTCATAAAATGAGAACAGGAGCAGGTTGCTAAAAATCCCCCATTTTTCAGTAATTTCATTGCTCGTAAATTGATTTCCCGATATCCTTTTATTGCATTTTTAACTGAATTCCTAGACTTTGTAAATGCAGGAGGATCTAAAATAATGACATCATATTTCTTATTCTGCTTTTCCAGTTCTGGTAACAGTTCAAAAACATCAGCACACTGAAAATGTACCACATCTTGCAAACCATTAAGCACAGCATTCTCTTCTGCCTGCTTTATACCTAATTCAGAGGCATCTACTCCCAGAACGCCTTTTGCTCCAGCCAATCCGGCATTCAGTGCAAAAGATCCTGTGTGGGTAAAGCAATCTAGAACTTCTGCCCCTTTACATAACTTCTTTATGGCTTCACGATTGTATTTTTGATCTAAAAAGAAACCGGTCTTCTGACCTTCTTCTATATCTACGTTATATTTTACGCCATTTTCAACAATCTGTACTTTCGTATCAAAAGGTTCTCCAAGAAAACCTTTGGTTCGCTCCATCCCTTCCTGTAAACGAACCTTTGCATCGCTACGTTCATAAACACCACGAATCTGAATACCATCTTCTAATAAGATATCCTTCAATAAGCCTATAATAGTATTCTTCATACCATCGATTCCCAGAGCCAATGATTGAACAACTAATACGTCTGAGAATTTATCTACAACAATTCCCGGAAGGAAATCAGCTTCACCAAATATAATACGGCAGCTGCTTGTATCTACAGTTCTTTTTCTATATTCCCAAGCATCTTCAATACGTGTCTTTAAAAATTGCGTATCGATTTCTTGTCCTTTTATTCTTGTCATAATTCGGATGGTTATTTTGGAATTGGTATTAATAAAACCACTTCCCATATAATAATCATCAAAGTCATGTATCTCTACTATATCACCATTCTCAAAGTCTCCAGTTATGGAGTCTATCTCATTATCAAATACCCACATACCACCAGATTTTATGGTTCTTCCTTCACCTTTTTTTAATTTTACAATTGCTTTTTCCATGTATTATTTTTCTCCATTTTCTGCAATATATAGGTGCTAATTATAAGGAAGGAAACGTTCCTTATAACAGACTCCAATCTCATAGGCAGGCAAGCTTGCCATATTTACTACGCGTTAATTATATCATAGAAAGGGAGATTGTCAACGCAGATAAATGAATGAATTAGGTTACTATTATATTGCTGTTATTATATATTATAGGTATTTATTCTTCAAAAAAACGTGGTTTTTCTTTAGATAATAAATACAATATTTTTTTATTATATATGATTTGCGTGTCAATAAACCATATTAGAGTTTTGCACGCAAATCATATATGGTGTATAAATTATTATATTAAATTTTGTCATTTTAGCACGTATTATGTAGAAAAGCATATTATATAGTATAATTAATGAAAAAAGGAGTAAAAGCTATGACGAGTGATTCTGAAAATATCATGATTCTAAAGGCAGATGAAGAAGCGTGTACAGCATCTGGTTTTCAGAAAGCCATTATAACAGTACCTGTGACAGTAAAGCCAATTGTAAAAACAGGAGAAACCACTACTGTATGCTGCGGTGAACCTATTATAACTCCAGGTAAAGTTTTATATAATTCAGATGGAAGAATCAATGGAACTTGTTCTTTTACATTAACTCAAAAAATATGTATCGAGGTTCCAATCACAATCGGAGCTAAATCTTATGTTGGTTCTCCAGCTGTTGAATGTGGACCAGTCTCTGACGAGGACATTTGCCATGCACGTGAATCGGAGCGTGTAGAACATCACAAATGTTATAGAAGTTCAAACTAAATGTAATCGAAAACTAATTAGTTTTCAATATAATATGATATTCTGAGCCTGAAAATATAAAAATTTAATATTTCCCATAACCCTTTTTCCTCCAGGCTCAGAGTTATTTTTTGTATATTTAACTTCCAAAATTGTCCTATCATATTGTTGCATATGCTTTATTCTTTGGAAGAATACTATTCCTATGAAAAATTTCTATAGCAACTTTTTATTATGTGGTTTGAGCGGCTGGTGTATGGAATGTTTTTGGACTGGTCTTCATTCTGTAATAAGCAGAAACGATAAATCTTTATCATGTCACACATCCGTATGGATGTTTCCTATCTACGGAATGGCAGCATGTTTAAATCCTATTTGCAAAAAGCTGAAAGGCAAGAGTGCTCTTATTAGAGGAGGTGTTTATACAATCTGCATATTTCTTGCTGAACTTGTAACTGGAAAGTTGTTAAAAAAACATGGAGCATGTCCATGGGATTACAGCAAAGCAAAGTTGAATTATAAAGGTATTATACGTTTTGATTATGCCCCCGCTTGGTTTTTGGTTGGATTATTTTATGAAAAGTTATTAAGCCGATAGAAAGTCATTAACTTCTGATATCTCCTTTATAGTTTACTATTAAAATAGTACAACTATTGTTATAAAGAGGAGAGATTCACTCAGAACTGTAATGGCTTTCTATTTTTATACCATCATTACAAGTTGTATTATTAATCTTATAGATAATGCAGGATTGGACATCTGATTAACGTCTCCTGCAAAAAATAAATTTATTTAAAACTCTCCTTTCCTTCTTCATATATATTAGGAAAACCGCCTTCAATAGTATTATTTATCTTTCTATTCAAATTTACAGCTATTTCTGCTATAATAATGTAAGTGATTAAGGAGGTATTATATTGTTAAAAGCTGTAATTTTTGATATGGATGGAGTATTAATAGATAGTGAGCCATTACATGCTAAAGCTGCTGTATTGGCTCTTAAGAATATAGGTGTTAATATAACGATTGAATATTGTTATAGATTTATTGGTTCCACTACCGCTCATATGTTGGAAACAATCATTCACGATTATAACCTTTCCTATAACAGCATGGAATTATTAGAACTATACAATAAATCCAAAAGGCAATTAATTGAGACAGAAGGTTATAATCGTGAATGATTGTTTCCAACATAAATAGAGGATTTGTATCACCATGGTATTAAATTAGCCATTGCTTCTTCTTCCACCAACCAAGAAATAAATGATGTAGTAACTGCACTAGGAATCAAACCCTATTTTGAGCATTTAATTAGTGGAACTACAGTTGCACACTCAAAACCTGCACCAGATATATTTTTAAAAGCTGCAAAAGAATTAGGCATTCAAACCAATGAATGCATGATTATAGAAGATTCTTATAATGGTCTTATAGCTGGAAAATCTGCCGGTATTCCAGTAATCGGATTTGCTAATCCCAATTCCGGAAACCAGAACTTATCAGGTGCCTGTATCATTATAGAGGGTTTTGATGAAGTTGATTATAGCTTCATTCATCAAATTCATGCCAGGGAAAATGGATTACCCGTTACTATATCAAGTACTTCAAGATTAATTATAAGAGAACTTTCTGAAAATGATTTGTCAGAATTAAAAGAAATATATGCACAACCTGATGTAAAGAAATATATTGAAGATATAGATAATGATTTAAATGTTGAGATAGAAAAGCAGAAAGCCTATATTAAAAATGTTTATCCCTTCTACAAATATGGTCTCTGGGGTATATTTCATAAAGAATCTAATAGATTAATCGGCAGATGCGGAATTCAGAATAAAATAATCCAAGGAAAAGATGAAATTGAATTAGGTTATCTTTTATCCAAAGATTACTGGGGTTATGGTTTTGCATCAGAAAGTGCAAAAGCTGTTATTGATTATGCCTTTCACGACTTACAATTTAAAAGGGTTGTGGCAGTTATTGATCCGGCAAATCATCGTTCCATCAAAGTGGCAGAAAGAATCGGTATGACTAAAGAAAAAACAGTCTCTTTGAAAAATAAAGAGTATTTTCTCTATCAAAGGAGTAAAACTAATGGAACATAAAAGAAATACGAAACAAAAACAATTAATTCTCGATATATTAACGAATTCACCGAAACCTATGTCGATTAATGATATATATCAAAAGGTAATAACTGAATTACCAACTATTGCAAAATCGACTATTTATCGTAATATCGATTCCTTATTAAGTCAAAATCTAATTGATAAATACTATCTAAATGACAATGAATTATTTTATCAAATTAAGGACAATAATCATCATCACAAACATTATGTAATATGCGATAGTTGTAAAAGAATGTTTGACCTGCCACTATGTCCAATACATGAAATAGAAAATGCAATGGAGAAAGAAGGTTTCTCTATTTCTGATCATTATATACAAATATCTGGTACCTGTAAGGATTGCCTTAAAAAGAAAAACGAGACTGATGCAAAATAAAAAATTGTCATTCTGAGAGCAAATTCAGTCTGCTGAATTATGCTTGAAGAATCTCACTTTAAAATGAGATTCCTCAGTCCTATAATTCAGTTTTACTGAATCTGCACTCGGAATACAGTTTTGCAACAGCCTCGTCTTTTTAATAATCATAATAATTAACGACTATTATTTGTTAGTTGTAGTGCCGTTTGTCGTTGTGCCTTTTGTTGTACCGTTTGTTGTTGTTCCATTAGTTGTAGTTCCATTTGTCGTAGTACCGTTTGTTGTTGTTCCATTTGTCGTTGTACCATTAGTTGTTGTTCCATTAGTTGTAGTTCCGTTTGTTGTTCCATTAGTTGTTGTACCTGGTGTTGTTGTTCCAGGTGTCGTTGTTCCAGGTGTTGTTGTTCCCGGTGTTGTTCCTGTTCCAGGTGTTGTTGTACCTGGTGTTGTTGTTCCCGGTGTTGTTGTTCCTGGAGTTGTTGTTCCATTGGTGGTTCCATTTCCTTTTTTATCTGATGTAGACTTATTATTTGTTCCATCAGTACTGCAGGCAGTAAAAGTCAAAAAGGAAAAACAACAAATTGCTAAAAGTACATATAATTTTCTTTTCATGGATACTCCTCCTATAAAATTATTTCATTTTACTCGTTTAGTATCCCACTGATTTTTCTATATTATGCATTTTAAAAATCTCTTAGCTTTAAATTGCTTCACATTTCACTTTTATTAAATTCTGGCATATTATTTCGGTGTCTTAATGGTAAATTATTTCTTTGAAGTTTATCATTTTTTCTTTCTTCGATACCAATTGTTTCAAAAAAGATTTTCCATAAGCTTTGGAATTCTTCTTCGGCATTGGAAAAACTTAAAATATTATCTAAATTTAGATTATCACCAATTGTATAAATCCAAGGATAACCAGCCTTATGAACGACACATGATTTTCTATTTTCGTCATAAATTATAAAGTTTTCATTTGATAACCTGTCTGAAAAATGAGGTGCTACTAATCTAATTATATCATTCTTCGGATTTATTTTTGCTAATAGTATATGATTATTTATTTCTTTAAAACGTAGAAATCCCAGGCAATGATTGGCTTCATTGGAAACATTTCTGTTCATTTCAAACAGACTCATAACAGTATCATTAACTAAATGATTCACAATTTTTGCTCCCATGGAAAAACCAAGAATAAGAAATCGATAAATAATATCTGCCTTTTCTTCCCTGTCAGACCATGCTCCATGGCAAACCATATCATAAGCCTCCATAGATATCTTTTCTTTCACTGATTTAGATACCTTAACAGCTTTTTCTTGATCTGTTTTAACATAAATATATTCTGAAAAAAGTTCCAGATTTCTTTCACTTTCATGCTTCATGAAAACCTCAATTCGATTATATTCATGTCCATATCTGCTGCTCCATGCATCATATATAGCAGTAAATATTCCTTCTATGCTATCTTCACACATATAGATTCTTTTATTTTTCATATTCACACCTATTTTTCATATTCACACCTATTTTTCATAATAAACTTGATTCTGGTACTTTAGCACCTTGGATTAACGATAGTAATTTTGTGCACTGGCACAAAGTTATCCCCTGCCACTACTTAAGTTTCAATCATTTCTTAACTTGATTAAAATTAACATCATCAAATAAAGATAATTGTTGATAGGTCATCTGATCTCCTATTCCCAATGGGAGCTTTTCTTTTAGACTGATAAGTTGATTGGTGATATAGTTTTCCTCGATTTTTGTAGGGTACATCATTTTTCCATTACAAGTGATAAAATATAACGCTCTTTTTAATACGACACCCATCTTTTTCAAATCATCAAAAGAAATACGAGAAGTCCTTCGTGCTTTTACTATTCTTTCAGCTGACTTTACACCAATTCCTGGGACACGAAGAAGAGTATAATAATCAGCTTTATTTATTTCTATAGGGAAGACTTCCAAATTTCCTAATGCCCAATTACATTTAGGGTCCAGAAGTACATTAAAATTAGGTCGGTCCTCAGATAATAGTTCAGCGGCAGAAAATCCATAAAATCTTAATAACCAGTCAGCCTGGTATAATCTGTGTTCTCTTAATAAAGGTGGCCCACCAGGTAAATCTAGTAATGAATTATCTTCATTCACGGGAATAAATGCAGAGTAGAATACTCTTTTTAAATCAAATTTATTATATAAAGCTTCAGCAACAGATATAATTTGGTAATCACTTTCTGGGGTTGCTCCTATGATCATCTGTGTACTTTGTCCCGCCGGAACAAAACCTCTGTTCACAGAAGGTCTTTTTACCAGCCCTAATGCTGAGGTATTAGAGCCGGTAATACTAAAATTATGGGATGTATCATCTATCAAAATCTGTGGTTTCCTAATGTTATTATGAATTTCATTTCCGTTAGTAATATATCGCCTCGGTGAACAATCCAATAATAAATTATCATTCCTGCCTAGTTGAATCTGTTTCATTGGTCTTAATATATTCTTACGGGTTTTATGGGGAGCTAATTTCTTTAATCCGTCTGCTGTTGGTAATTCAAGGTTAATACTCATTCGGTCAGCATACCAGCCAGTTATCTCAATTAAAGCCGGGTCTGCACCAGGAACAACCTTACAATGAATGTATCCATTAAAGTGATGTACTTCACGTAATAATCTTAAGGATTCACACAACAATTCCATTGTATGATTGGGACTTCTCATAACTCCGGAGCTTAAGAATAAGCCTTCAATATAGTTTCTTCGATAGAACTCCATTGTTAATGTTGCAATCTCATCAGGCGTAAAGGAAGTTCTTACTACGTCATTAGAAGATCTATTAATACAATACTTACAATCAAAGATGCATTCATTAGTAAATAAAATCTTTAGTAAAGAAATGCATCTTCCATCTGCAGCAAAACTATGACATATTCCTGCTGCTACTGTATTCCCCATTCCTGGTCCTGGTGTACCTTTACGATCCACTCCACTTGAAGTGCAGGCTACGTCATACTTTGCCGCATCTGTTAAAATTTCTAATTTTTCCTGTATTGATAAATTATCTTGAACGATCATAGTTTTTTCCTCTACAAACATTTGTTTGTATTTATTATACTACCTATCATAAAAATTATCAATACCTTTTTAGAACAATCGTTTGTATTTAATTATTTCTTTGACTTTTTTTCTTACTTACTACTAAGGAAAGCGCAAATAAAGCTGCAGCAAATCCAATCTGTATCACCATATAGTAAAAAATATTATTTATTTTATCGTGATTGCTGCCATTTAGCCAGGCTACATTTAGCCTAGCTATAGTGTCATTTCCTTTTACAAACCAATATAAAGGGGTAAAGCTTGCAAGTTTAAGGACAAAATCTCCTAAAAGAAATTGTGGTACAAAAGCTCCGCTTATAAAGCTTAAACCTAAAGGTATTACAGTAGACATTGCCTGTGCTGCTTGCCTGCTTTTGATTAACATAGCAATCAAATAGCTCATTGCCATAGCACTTATGGAAAATACTATTAAGTTTAGCCAATACAGCAATATATTTTCTGAAATAACCTTATCTTTATTCAAAATGACACTAAGTATAATAAATATCAGGTCAAAAGCTAAAACAAATATAATATTTCCACCTATTAGTTGTGCATTCATATTTTTAATAGATATAGGTGCCACTGTATTTCTTCGCAATATATCAATATTATGAAAGGATATCATTACCATTCCAATACCTAGTAAACAACAGCTTAAAAGTACATAAGAAGAAAAATTAAAATAAGTGTTTATAAAATTATAATTCTTTCCATCTTTCACGGATTGATCGATAACTACATCTGCTTTTACATTAACATCCTCTTGGATAAAAGACATTAATTGTTCTTCTGTGATATCAGGTACGGCTGATAAATAGCTTCTTCCGGTATTTAAATAATTATTAATTGCAGCGTCTACCGCCACCGTGTATATAGAATCCGGAACCGTTTTCTTCTCTATCATAACATCTTTGCCCTTTAAATATTCTTCACCAAAATTATATGGAATAGTTAAAACATACTCAACCTCCCGGAAAAATAAGGCATCTTCAATTTTCATTTTCTCGTCACCTAAATCTTTAAATTCGCAAAAATTACTTAAGTAATTTTTGCGAATTTAAAGATTTAGGTGACGAGAAAATGAAAATTGAAGATGCCTTATTTTTCCGGGAGGTTGAGTATGTTTTAACTAT
>CALDJN010000143.1 GCA_937901695.1 uncultured Anaerocolumna sp. | reverse complement strand
CGCGATGGAAATAAGATAACCACAAAAAATGAAAAGGAGAAGGTTTATATTTGAGAAATGTAAATTTTTTCATAAAACGATTAAAAAATAATAAAGGGCTTACTCTTGTGGAAGCCGTGGTTGCTATTGCAATGATAGGCATTGTGTCGCTAGGAATGACAACACTGTTTTTTTCGCTTTCGAAAACGTCCAAAATGTCTGAGGCGCAGCTAAAGCAAAATGCAATTTGCCGTGTTATAAAAGAGAATGTGGTTATTTCAGCAAGAACCGGTGATTACATATACGGAGCAGGAACAAACAAGAAAGTCAGCAATGTGAGTAGTACAGAAAATCTTGATGTTGTAGATCGTTCCGGCAATGAATATCCTGAATATGTATTTAATTTGGAAAAGCTTACAGAAGAAATTGGGTTTGGTGATGTTAATAAAAAAGTAAAGAAATATAAAATAACTCTAAAAAACAATAGTGGTGTTATCTTAACTGAATTTATTACAGAAATTTATCACTGAACAGGCGGTTAGTTTTAATGGAAACAGTTATGCAGTGCAATAAAAAAAATAAAAGAAGAAATATATTCATTACTAATACAGCTGGCAATTCAATCCCACTTGTGTTGCTGATTGCTCTTATTGTAATGATTATAGGTGGTGCTGTTGCATATGGTACTGTGCAGGTTTTTTCTGCTGTTAAGGGAGAAGCGCATAGCCAATTGGCGTATTTCGCTGCAGAATCTGCTTTGGAAAGAAGCATGTGTTGTCTTGATACTCATATTACTAAAGAGAATTACGCTACATCTAACAGTATCACTTATAGTGGGGATGATGCATTTATAACAGCTATAATCGGCAGCCTAAATAACAATTTAAATAGTGAAATATATAAATCATTTAATGATATTAGTGTATACACAAATAATTCAATGAATAAACCGGAAGTTACAATAGTGTATTCATACAAAGGTGGTTTTAAAAAACTGGGATTAAAGAAAATTATTATCCCCATAACCATAACTGCAACAGCCAAGATGGAAAATGGACTTTTTAAATCCTATGGTAAAAAATCCGTTGCTACAAGAGAATACGAAGTCTGGATTGATAATGGATTTAAACTTAATGGTGCTGTCTACACGCTGGGAGATCTGCTTGCTAAGACGACAATACCAGATCCATCTGAATCTGAAATAGAAGGTAATATTTATGTTTTTGGAACAGGTTTAGAAAATGCAAGGGTAATGCAACAGCATTATAACGGAGGAGTATGTGTAACCGATAAGGCTGTTTTAAAAGTAACAGATGGAAACATATATACTAGAAATCTTGTAAGGGCTGGATTATTTAGCGAGGGTGCTACTTCTGATTCTTGCGCAATTGTAGTAGATAAAGATATTGTAGCTCAGGGTATTCAGGTATTTGGTTCAAATGATTCAATTGTCGTGAATAGAGACGCATATACTTTTGATGATGTTGAACTTATTGGAATAAACTCCTATATAGCGATAAATGGAAACTACTATGGTCTTAACCCGGGAGAGGGTATTCGCCATGATACCTCAAGTGCAATTATAAATGCGGCTCCTCGATTCACTAATGGTGAATATTCCAGAATAGTTATTAATGGAGATGTTTTTGTAAATGGAACGACTTTCAGAATTAAAAACACATCAACTGGCGAAGTTGGACATAAAATGGAGGATGTATCTCATGCGTGGATTGGCGATGAGACTGTGTACGCAGCTAAGGGAATAGCAGCAGGTGCTGACAGTGGTACTTATATGGATGCACTTAGCACTAATAAGTCAAGCATTAATGGTTTTTCGGTTATACTGCAAAGGGACAATTGGGATGGTATTACTTATGGCTTTGCTAATAGAACCATAACTAACTGGAAGTCATGGATAACTGATATTAAAAGAGTTGCTCGATATGGCAGAGTAAATGATCTAATTGCTCCTCTTAATGTATCAGGATTTTGTAATTATGCTATGGCAGCAAATGATAGAATTTATATGATGGATCGAATAGATAGAAATTCTTCAGAAATAAAAAGACCTACATCATTTTCCAATAATATTGGTGATGATGATCATGGTATTGCTGCACTTAAAGATTACTTTTCAAATAACTATGTAAATGATCATTGGATTAATGATGATAGTGGCTGGACAGTATATGCAAGCGAAAATGGTTCTCATAGCATGACTGAAGCAATGACTAATATGATGGGTATACTTCAAGAGCATGTTGAGGTATTTGCAAAGAAAGAGTATGTACCAACACCAACACCAGAACCAACGCCGCCACCCCCAACACCGACACCAGATAAAATAAAGTATTCGTTTGTCGAAAGTGGAGGTACAACGCTGTTTATGAAATTATCGAACTACCTTGATGGTATTGATGACAGTACAACTAACTACTTCCTGAAAATTCCAAACAATGCAGATGTAAGTCCTGTAAATGTAATAAGCGAAATAGGAAGCTCTACCAATTATCATATTATTCTTAATTTAAATCCTAACAGGGAGCTTCACATTGATGTTGAAATGTACGGAATTATCTTTTCGCACGGTAAGGTTGTTATCAAAGAAAATGGTAAGGTAAATGGTGCTGTAATTGCTGCTGGAAGAGGATATGATTCTGTTACTAAAGTAGGAGGTTCAGCTGCAGAATATTATATAGATCCAAGTGACGGAGCAAAAAAACCAAGATTACCTAAGGTTATAATAGATCCAATTGTAGGAAATTCAGATACATTTAAAAATTGGGACTATGCTGCGCTTGTTTTTGAAAATGGGGGAAGCATATTATTTTCAAATAGAGAAGCTCTACTGGAAGACATAAAAACTAGCACAGGAATTGATCTAATAAACGTATTTTGAGGTGAAAGTGATATGAATAATATGTTAAAAAAATTAATACGAATCCTACCAATAATAGTTGTGATAGCACTAAGCTCCGGTTGTGGACTTTTTGTATCGTCTGCTGGGTTAGACCAGCAAGGTAATCAAGCAAATTCTGCCTTGGCTGCAACAGTAATATCAAGTGAAAAGGATGTTGAAGCTCAAAAACTTATTAATGAATATTTTAATTTGCTGTTTTCATTACCAACTGTGGATGAGTATACCGAAAATTCGGTTAAAGGTGTTATTCCAGATAATATAAGAGAACATATAGCTTCGAAAACCATATCGGAAGGTGATGGTAATCCTGAGATAGGAATTCATCTGCCTCGTTTTGTAAGCTTAAACGGTGAGACAATTATTAGCTATGAAATACCTAAAATAACCGATAACACTGGTGAAGATTCAGCTTACATTAGTTCATCCTTTATTTCAAGAAATGAGGAAACCATGACTTTCTTTTGCAAGATAAAAGCAAAAGCAACCGTTGTACCTGATAATGTCTTTTTAGAATCCTACACGCAGGAAGATGATAATTCATTTAAAAAGAATAAAAATATAGATCCTGAACTTGCAGATACAATTTGTGTGGAGCTTAAATACGATGTTGAGCTCATAGAAGAAGACGGAAAGCTGAAAATATTGCGGGCAATTGAATCAAATATTAAGCCTGGACTTAAAAACAGATTATTTTTAATGAACAATGAAAAT
>CALDJN010000142.1 GCA_937901695.1 uncultured Anaerocolumna sp. | reverse complement strand
TCCTACTTCCGTATACGGAAGTGGGGGTCACCCCTGTATACGGAAGTAGGGGTTACCCTTGTCTACGGAAGTGATGGTTGCCCCCGTCTACGGAGGTGGTGGTTGCCGCCGTCCACAAAGTAGGGGTCACCCCGTATACAGAAGTGGTGGTTGCCCCCGTCTACAAAGTAGGGGTTACCACAGCTTACAGAAGCGGGGGATTTCCCTGGTAAGATTAAATAGGCGAAGAATCCTATTATCTTAAGATTCTTCGCCTATTTAACTTCATTATTTTACCCTGGCAATTAATTTATTATTCTCCACATCAATCAGTATGGTATCTTGAGGATTTAACCTATCACTTAATATTAACCTTGCACTTAAGGTTTCTACATTCTTTTGAAGATACCTCTTTAATGGCCTTGCTCCATAGATTGGATCATAAGCTTGTTCTGCAATAAACTCCTTGGCTGCATCTGTTAACTCTATGGTGATGTCTTGATTTAAAATACGTCTGTTTAAGTCCTCCATTAACAGGTTAATAATATTACTAATATTGTCTTTTGTTAGTGGCTTAAACATGATAATTTCATCCAGTCTGTTTAAGAATTCGGGTCTAAAATGTCCTCTTAGATCATTCATTACCATCTGCTCACATTCACCGGATATATTACCAGCTTTATCGATTCCATCAAGTAAATAGGTTGAGCCAATATTAGAAGTCATAATTAATATGGTATTCTTAAAATCAACGGTTCTTCCTTGAGAGTCGGTTATTCTGCCATCATCAAGAACTTGCAATAAAACATTGAATACATCTGGATGTGCTTTCTCAATTTCGTCAAATAGTACAACAGAATATGGCTTTCTTCTAACGGCTTCTGTTAATTGCCCACCTTCTTCGTAGCCTACATATCCCGGAGGTGCTCCAATTAATCTGGAGACAGAGTATTTCTCCATGTACTCGCTCATATCAATACGAACCATATTCTGTTCATTATCAAAAAGAGAAGCTGCCAAAGCTTTGGCTAATTCTGTCTTACCAACACCAGTAGGTCCAAGGAATAAGAAAGATCCAATTGGTTTGGCGGGGTCTTTTATACCCGCTTTTGATCTAAGAATAGCATCGGTTACCCTTTGTACACCATCATCTTGTCCAATAACACGTTTATGCAATTCTTCATCTAAATGTAATGTTTTATTTCTTTCACTTTCTGTCAATTTCGTTACAGGAATGCCAGTCCATCTGGATACGATTCTTGCTATTTCGTCTTCTCCTACATTTTCATGGACTAAAGAATGACCTTCTGCTTTCACTTTGTTCTCTTCTTCTTCCAGTTGTTTGGTCAGCGCAGGCAACCTGCCGTATTTTAATTCTGCTGCCTTATTTAAATCATAGTTACGCTCCGCTATCTGTATCTCATTATTTAAGGATTCTATTTCTTCCCTTAATTTTGAAACCTTCTCAACCGCTGCCTTTTCTGTATCCCATTGTGATTTTGATAAGGCAAAGCTTTCTCTAAGTTCAGCTAATTCCTTTTGAAGGTTTTCTAATCTTTCAAGACTTAAATGATCAGTTTCTTTTTTCAGCGCAGCTTCTTCAATTTCCATCTGCATGATACGTCTTTGCACATCATCTAACTCAGTAGGCATAGAATCCAGCTCGGTTTTAATCAAAGCACATGCTTCATCCACCAAGTCAATTGCCTTATCAGGCAGAAAACGGTCGGAAATATATCGATTGGATAAAGTAGCCGCTGATACCAAAGCACTATCTGTTATCTTCACACCGTGGAATACTTCATAACGGTCTTTTAAACCTCTTAATATGGAAATGGTATCTTCAACAGTAGGTTCATCAACCATAACCGGTTGAAAACGTCTCTCCAGTGCGGCATCTTTTTCGATATATAATCTGTATTCATTTAAAGTTGTTGCACCGATACAGTGAAGTTCTCCTCTGGCAAGCATTGGTTTTAACATGTTACCAGCATCCATAGAGCCTTCTGTTTTACCTGCACCTACGATGGTATGCAGCTCATCAATAAATAAGATAATTTGACCTTCACTTTTTTTCACTTCTTCCAGTACTGCTTTCAGTCGTTCTTCAAACTCACCACGATATTTTGCACCTGCTACTAAAGCGCCCATATCCAGGGAAAATATTTTCTTATTCTTTAAGCCTTCCGGTACATCCCCCCGAACAATTCTCTGGGCAAGTCCTTCTGCTACGGCTGTTTTACCAACACCAGGCTCACCAATAAGAACAGGATTGTTTTTCGTTTTTCTGGATAGAATTCGTATTACATTACGGATTTCAGAATCTCTGCCTATTACGGGATCCAGTTTTTGCTGTTTAGCACTTTCTACCAGATCAGAACCATATTTTTCAAGAGTATCATAAGTAGCCTCTGGATTATCACTGGTTACTTTCTGATTACCTCTTACACCTTGTAACGCCTGTAAGAAACTATCCCTTGTAATTCTAAAATCACGAAACAGCTCTTTTACCTCTTTATTGGGTTGTTTCAGCATACTTAAAAAGAGATGTTCCACAGAAACATATTCATCACCCATATGTTTTGCTTCATCTTCTGCATAAATCAGAACTTTATTCAGGTCATTGCTAATATATACCTGTCCACCGGATACTTTAGGACGTTTTTTTAATATACCTTCTACCTGTGCCTGAAAAACTTCTGTTGTAATGTCCATTTTTTTCAGCAGTTTTTGTATTAAACTGTCTTCTACCGTAATCAGGCTATAAAGCAGATGCTCCTGATCAATCTCCTGATGTCCGTAGTCCATAGCGATTTTTTCACATTGCTGCACTACTTCCATAGACTTTTGAGTAAATTTATTAATATTCATCTAAATCACCAACCTCTCGATTGTTACTTGCTTGTTAATTGTTTGTATCTGTTATACAAGTAATATAACACATGTAATAACTAAATTCAATACTTGTTTCATTTTTTCTTTATTACTAAACTATTATTAAAAGACATTAATGTTTGCGGTTGTACATTAAAGTTTACGGTTGTTTGCATACTAAAAAAATACTGTAAAGTTTATTTATAAGAAATGATTGTTCATGTATAAATAATTCTATAATTTTCTATGCAAATTTTCGATCATCTTCAGCAAGCATTTACCCGCAAATCAAATGAGAAAAAGCTACCATAAATGGTAACTTAACACGCATATTAATTATATTATTAGAATAGTAAAAAGTTAAAATAAATTCCAAGAAGACCAATTCCAATGTATCACTTTTGTACTGATAAACCTAATGAAGGTGGATTCGGTTGGGAAGAAGGTTGAGGACCAGAAGTTGTTGGATGATAACCTTAATTGCTTTTTGTTTTCCGTGATATTCCTCCCTATTTTATAAATTCAGTGCTTTTAATTCCACTTACACTAATCCAATACCATCAGTTCCATCAACTAATTTCCATGGTTGTCCTTTTTTATATATACATAATAACCCACGTCAAATATTGTCGTTATCAATAGATAATCTTATACCAACAATACTTATAAATAATCATATTTCTTTTAAACTTTTAATACAAATATATATATATAGTATGGAGTTTTAAATAATGAAAAAAAACTATCTTATACTTCAATTAATTATAATCATATTAATGATATCTGTTTTATTATACCTGTTTTCTGGTATAATTTCTAAACCAAAATCACTAAAAGCAAGCACAATAGTAAAACATGATGTTACCGAACATTTGATTGTTTCACTTTTTTTACCATCGATAGGTAAAGCACTTGATGACTATTATTCAGAATATATTTCTAACAGCGTAAAATTATTTCCTTATTATGTAGATATTATTGATATTCAAAAATTGCTTTTAGGAGCAACTTCAATAAAATTTGGAGTTACACCACAAATTGGATCACACAACCCTGTCGGATATGATGAAATCACCTTCCATGTAAGTGCTACTGGCGATATAACATTAGATGCATATGAACATAAAAAAACTTATCCTCTACCAGCAGGGTTTGAAGATATTTTTTTTAAACCTTTACCTGATTAAATAAAAAATTACTGACAAGATAATACTTGTCAGTAATTTTTTTATATGTATAAATTATTAATAATGATATGAAACTTTTCCTAAGCCAAAATTAACTGCATCATTATAATCTTCTAGATAAAAATCCACCCAATATGTTGATAAACCAGTACCAGCACCTGTATCTTCAACTCTCCAAACTGAAACTTCACCAGCACTTGTTACTATAAAATCCATATCAGCTCCCTGATCACTGCTTACATTGTCTATATAAATATATGTACCAAATGGAATAACTGGATTAATTCTGCTATTTACGTAATGCACGGCACAATAGCCTATCTCCATTAATTTGCCATTTGCGCCAACTTCCCCGGGGGTACCTTTATCGTAATCAGCAGTAGCATCTTGATTAGTGCGATATGTTGCAGCATTAACTTTATTAGGTGCCATAGTCACCGTGAGTATCATTGACATTAAAAATAAAATAGCTGTGGTTTTGAGTTTTCTTTTAATCATAACTTCACTCCTTTTTTGATAATTCTATCCATTTACTAATTGATTGAGTTGCATAAAACCATTTTCCTTCTTTATCTATAAGTATATCTGTTAAATTACCAATTACATCTTTATCAGGAGTATTTAATTGTGTAATTTTCCAACCACACTCCTCTATTTCCACTTGCAATAAATATGAGTTACTATCTAAACATAAAATCTTATCATTAGACTGGTTATCAATAAAAGTTATTAAAGAATTTTTGTTGTCTGAGCTAAAAATAATTGAACCTGTATTGATATCATAAGTATAAATTTGTTTTTCAGTAAGAATATATAAAAAATTATCTTTAACTTTTATATCTAATAAATTACCTTCTAAATCTATATTATTTAGTTCTTCACCATTGAAAAAGTACATCTTAGAAGTACTGCCGAAATAAATTGTTCCATCTACTCCCACATCAACCATATCTTCAATTTTTTGCAAACAATCATTAGTAAAATTAAGTAAATAATCTTCTTTCAATTTGCTATCTATTGAGATTATATTTTTATCAGTAATTAAACAAGCTGTCTTTCCATTACTGCCAGAAGCTAATATTTGATCATAAGTAACTAGGCTTGTCCATATTTTAGTCTGTAAGTCAAACATTTCTACTTTTTGATTATAAATTACTAACATCTTATCTCTAATCTCATCTAAAAAAATGATATTTTTAATATCATCTTTAGCCTGTAGTTGATTCCATCCCCCTCCATTGTACTGATACATTATCGTTGGATTATATTCTATTGTATTTATCAATTTAACACCCCATAAAGCAACCATTGAAAAATCTCTAGTTTGAGTAATACCCATAACTTCAAAATCAGCCATTTCATTAATTAAACTGTCATCAAAATATAATCCTCCTCCTAATTGTAGTTTGTGTTTAGCGCTAATGATATTTCCCCTAGTTGCCTCAATACCAATTTGTGTTAGTCTATTTTCCATATCTGATGCAGTTATAATGATTATAGTTTTATTATCCATTTTATGTATAGTGTAATGATATCCAATAGCCCAAACTACTCCTTTTTTTATGCTATAACTCTTCTTCGCTAATTTTAGAACCTTGGGAGAATCTATTAATAATTCTTGCGAATCAATTAATTCGTTCTTAGTTTTTTTCAAGCCTACAGTTTTTGATGTTTTAATAACCCGCCCATTTTTAATTTGAATTATATAATGAGTGGATGAATCAGGTACAGCAAAATCTATATTCCAATTATTTCGTATTCCTTTAATTCCTTCATAATATTCTTTTTGACCTTCAACATCGGCACTAGTCATCGTATATAACATTACATCCTTATTTAATGTAAATGCGACTCTATATCCATTTTGATATGCCTCTAATAATGTCAAGCCTTCCTTACTAAATTGAAGTTCTTTTGAAAAGAAAATACATATTGAAATGAATATTATCAACGTCACAGCAAATAAAATTTTCTTTTTCATTTTCTTCTCCTTTAGTTATATTATAAAACTTGTCCACTTGTCCACAAAATAGTCATTATATTTTCATCGTATTTTTATATCATAAATATATATAAATCTATAGATTTTGACATAAAAGTATATAATTATATAAAAACTGAAA
>CALDJN010000141.1 GCA_937901695.1 uncultured Anaerocolumna sp. | reverse complement strand
AATGACTTTATAGCCATTCTTTAATATTTTTGTAACTTTATAAGTTTATCCTGTTGTTTTTTTATATTAAAATGTGTGTAAACATATGTAAATATGTTCAAATATATTAAGTAATTAATATTTATATCTTATTCAATTAGTTATACAATACTTTAAAAGGTATGTCATTCTGAGCCTAAATTCGGCAAAGCTGAATTAGGGCGAAGAATCTCTGTCCCTGTATATTGGGATTCTTCGCTTGTGGCTCAGAATTATCACGCGTACACGCACCACAATAAATGAAAGGGATTCTTCGCAATTCAACTTCGTTGAATTTTTGCTCAGAATGACATTCTTTCATAGCAATGACATTCTTTTTTATGATGTTTTAAATTTATTTTATTTTATAGTACCTTGTGATACCTTATGATATTTAGTTACGTTTATTCATAATGCCATTGAAATAATATTTATACATGGTATACTAGTTTATGTGCCCTTTTTTAGGTAGTACCAGCACTATATTCTTTCTCCACCATCTCGGGTGATTGACATATTTTCACCTTTACGGGGTAGTACCAGCACTATATTCTTTCTCTAAAATATACTACTAATACAAAAGATTGAAGGTTCTAAAAATGCTTAAACAAATATCTAACATATTTTCAGTAAAAAGTATGTTAAAGCAAGATCAGATTGTTGGACCAATACCACAAAGTAAAACTATTTATAAAAATTTTATTCAAGTAGCATGGCCATCTGCTTTGGAAGCTCTACTTGTTGCCTTAGTAAGTTCTGTAGATACTATTATGGTTGGGAATCTTGGAGATGGTGCCATAGCTGCAGTTGGCATTACCAATCAACCTAAATTCATATTATTATCCATGGTGTTTTCGTTGAATGTAGGAATTACAGCTATTGTTGCCCGTAGAAAAGGTCAAAACGACCAAGAGGGTGCCAATCATACATTACGGGTTGGTATTATATTAAGCGCTTGTATTTCTTTTGTTATGTCATTATTGGGATACTTATTTGCAAAACCCATACTTGAGTTTGCCGGGGCTGAGGCCTCCTATATGGCAGATGCAATGGATTATTATAGAGTCATTATGGTGAGTATCTTCTTTACTGCCCTAAATCTGACCATTAATGCAGCACAAAGAGGTAGTGGTAAGACGCAAATTTCCATGCGAACTAATATTGTTGCAAATGTAGTAAATATTATATTTAATTATATTTTGATTAATGGTAAATTTGATTTCCCAAGGCTGGGAGTAAAAGGCGCTGCCATAGCTACCTTACTGGGTACCATTGCAGCCTGTCTTATCTCAATATTTACTTTATTTAATAAAGAAGCTTTCTTAAGCCTTCGATATAAGGCGAGTTGGAAGATTACAAATACAATAATCAATCCCATTATTAAAGTAAGCGGCAGTGCTTTTGTGGAACAGGTATTTATGAGAATTGGCTTTATGGCATATGCAGTTATTGTTGCAAGGCTTGGAAAAACGCCTTATGCCACACATCTTATCTGCATGAATATATTGAATTTATCATACTGTTTTGGCGATGGTTTTGGAGTTGCTGCTTCCTCATTAGTAGGACAAAATTTAGGTGCCAACCGGCCGGATTTATCCATTATATATGGTAAAACAGGTCAACGTTTAGCATTTATTGTATCCACCATACTTTTTACGATTTTTATCTTTGGAAGGACTTTCTTGGTTTCTTTATATAGCAGCACTCCGGAGGTTATTGCTCTTGGGTCTACCATTTTAATTATCATTGCTTTTACCACACATTTTCAAACCTCTCAGGTCATATTTTCAGGCTGTCTAAGAGGTGCTGGAGATACTGTTTTTGTTGCAATAATTTCATTAATCAGTATTACCATTATTCGTCCAATACTTACATGGGTTTTAGCGTTTCCTATGGGCATGGGATTACAAGGGGCTTGGATTGCTTTGCTTATAGACCAGTCGTTTCGATTTACTTTTAATTTCATTCGGTTCTCTAGGGGAAAATGGACAAAAATTACTCTGTAAGGGATATTTTTAGTTAGTACATATTATTCTAATATTGTCACTATTTCTAAATTACTTGAAGCCATACTATTCTTGACTAGGTATTAACTGAGGATATAAACTAAGGGTATTTCCAAATCACTTGACTATTCTTGACTAGGGTATTAACTGGTGATATTAACCAGGGATATTTCTAAATCACTTGAAATCATACTATTCCCTATGGTATTATATACTTTAGAAGTATTTCAAGTGGATAAATTCATCCGCCAACAGTATAATGACAAGGAGGCTCTTATGAAAATTTCAACAAAGGGACGTTATGCTTTGCGGTTAATGCTAGATTTAGCCGTAAACAATACAGGGGAATATATAACTATTAAAAGTATTGCGGCAAGACAAGAAATATCAGATAAGTATTTAGAGCAGATTATTAGCCAACTTAGTAAAGCTGGTTATGTAAAAAGTACCCGTGGGGCACAAGGCGGCTATCGCCTGGCTATGGCACCTGAAGAATATACAGTGGGAATGATTTTACGATTAATTGAAGGTAATCTTACTCCCGTTAGTTGCTTAGACGATTCTCCAAATCAATGTATCCGCGCAAACCAATGTGCTACACTTATGGTTTGGGAAAAACTTGATGCAGCAATTAATAACGTAGTAGATAATATTACTTTGGCTGATTTGGTAGATCAGCATAATAATTTATTAGGCAATGATTATGTTATATAATAATTGGATATAAGTGTTATATAATGATTGGGTGTAAATGTAATATAATGGTTGGATGTAAATGCAATATAGTGATTGGATATAATACAAAACTGTCATTCTGAGCGCAAATTCAGCTTGCTGAATTAGGGCGAAGAATCCCATTATGAAATTGAGATTCCCAATATAAAAAATTCAGCTATTTGAATTTAAACTTAGAATGGCAGTTTATTGTTTCAGTTATCTCTATTTAAGCTTAGAATGACCATTATTGTTTCAGCTATTTTTATTTAGACTTAGAATGACAGTTTATTGTTTCCTCTTTTAATATTTATTTAATTTCTGCAAAATCATCGCTTAAACTATCGTATTGAAACATAACGCTTCCATCGACAGCTACATAATATAATCCCATATTAATCTTTTCATCGTCTTTTGTCGGGGCAAAAACATTAATTCCATAGCATTCAATACCATTTACAAAAGTTGTCCAATCATCATAAACTATAGTATATTCAGATAAAGGCTTTGGTAAGTTAAGTGTTTCTTTTGATTCTTTACTTAATTTAGCAAGCGCATCTTCCTTAGTGAATCCATCACTGGTTTCTTTCTGTTCCTTGGTTGATTGAGTAAATAAAGGGTGTTCTTCAAAAGAACCTACCGTACCATCCTTATAATAACAGGATAAATCACCACTTACTTTATCCACAATGATATTAGGTTCAATGACCGCTAAACTATCACTAACTTGGAATATATAATATTCCTTCTCACCTACAGTCAGCTTATTATCCAATAATTCAATGGTATAACCACGTTCACCGATTACTTTTTGAATATTACTAATTGCATCTTTTTCACTTATAACCTTCGTTTCATCCGGAACTTGTTCTTCCGGTGTTGGTGTGGCAGTTAGTGTTGGTGTGGCAGTTGGCGTAGATGTGGGTGCAGGTGTTACCTGATCAGTATCTTTATCTTTCTTCTTTCCACATGCTGCTAATGCAATACAAGCTGTAATTATGCATATGAATAATATTGTGTATTTATTTTTCTTCATTTGAATCTCTCCATTCTATATGTTTCCCAGAATACTATACAATCTGGAAACCTTTTTCAAACAGGTCAAAAGGTATTATCAAATCATATTACTAAAACCGGCATTTCTTAAATCTTAATTTTGATAAGACCGTTTCAAAATAAAAAATGTCATTCTGAGCAAGTTTTGTCATCGCTATGAAAGCATGTCATTCTAAGCAAAAATTCAACGAAGTTGAATTTGCAAAGAATCCCTCTCATTCATTGTGGTGCTATTTAGTATTATAATTCTGAGAGCAACTTCAGCAAAGCTGAAGTATAAGCTCAAAAAATCTCGCTTTAAAATAAGATTCTTCGCCCAAATTCAGCTTTGCTGAATTTGCACTCAGAATGACAATTTTGCACCAGTCTCATCAGCTTTGCTGAATTTGAACTCAGAATGACAATTTTGCATCAGTCTCATCAGTTTTGCATCAGCCCCATCAATTTCGCACCAGACTCATCCGTTTTGCATCAGTCCATCAGTTTTTCATCAGCCCCATCATTTTTAAATTAATATTATTATATATTAATATGCTAAGTTAAACAAGCACTTCTTTCCAATATAAAATACCGCAACCTGCTTTCATTCTATTTTGACGATATATGATTGATATTCTTAATAAGGACTGAAATCGTTCCATCCAGGTTATTAATGAATTCTACACTATTATCATTATATTGTTCCATAGGTATGTTAATCTCGATTCCAGTATCCGTTTTCAAGAACTGTTTTTCAAACTTTCTAGTGGTTTGTTTATTCTGGGGTTTTACTTCTTCTGTTTGTAAATTATACTTTCCTAATTTCTCTTCAAATTCTTCTTTCAATTCAACCTGATCTTGAAAGAGTTTATCACTGATGCTTTCCACGCTGATAGAGCCTTGTTCTACGTATTCCTGATATATAGCAGCTTTCGTATCCATTTGCCTGTCTAAGTCTTCTTCAAAATACTTTTGATTGATTTGGTCTACTGCCTTAGTAATAATATTTAGCTTTGCCTTTTGTGACAATTTGGTTTGACATTGTAAAAATACTTGAGATAAATAATTGGTTTTCACTCCATTTACCTCATATTTCTTTTCCACTAACTGAATGGAATAATCGCTTAAATTAATAAGAGCCGCTTCCGTAAGTTTTGAAGATTCATTTGGCAAGGTTACTTTTTGCTTAATAATATCATTGTAATTGCCGCTTTCTGCTGCTTGTGCGTAATGAATATAGGTTTCTTTATAGTTCATTTTCAATAATGCCAAATGAATTGTACTATTTATCTGATAAGTTACAACCAATAAATCAGCAGGGATTATGTCTATATTTTGGGTCATAATGGTATATAAGTATGTAGCAATTTCTTGGCTGATTGGTATTATATTATCTTCAGAGAAATTCTCGATACATTTGTATACGTAAGATTCTTCTTTATTAAAGTTACAGTTTTTCATATCGTCGCTAGTAGCTATACGGTAAATATGCCCCCTTAGAAAGTCATTTAAATCCGGTCCCAGCTCTAGTAAATAATCGGACAATACCGGCATGCCTATGGTAGAATCCAGTATATGCACAATGGCATTCCTAATTATAATTTCATCACGTTCCATAACTTTATTCCTTCCATCTATCTGCTTCCTGTTTTTCTTAAGAAAATGCGGTTTTCTAGAGAAAACTGTTATTTTACTGCAATAAATTAGGCCTAAAAATATATTTTAAGCCTAAATAATTATGTTACACTGTATTATTTTAAATGAAAATCTTCTTTCTGTCTAGACATTAACACCAAGAAATCTTAATTCTTCCACTGCTTTATCAAACTCTGTAAAATGAATGGTATGGAATCCGAAATCTTTTGCACCCTCCAGATTTGCTAAGGAATCATCAAGAAAAACGGCTTCTTTGGGATTAAAATGATATTTATCAATAAGTGCCTGATATATTTCTGGTTCCGGTTTTATGTAATGTACCTCATAAGAAATAATGCCTCCATCCACATATGGTATGAATTTAAAATTAGATCTGGCATATGCAAAATTGGTCTTTCCATAATTGGATAATAGATATACTTTATAACCATTTGCCTTAAGTTTTTTAACAAAGCGGGCAGAATAATCGTATTCCTGTACAAGCCTGGCAGGACTTTCTTTTAACTTTCTAATCTCTGCAGCAACGCTTGGATCATTGGCTGTAAATGCAGTTATCAGCTGTTCATCATCTAAGACACCTCTGTCTTCTTCATGCCATTCTTTGCTTAATACCGTTGCTTTACTTACCTTTTCCATGGTCTCCTCATCATATCCGCATTCAATTAAATATTCCTTCCATCTAAAATCTGCCATAACTTGCCCAATGTCTAAAACAATTGTATTTATCATATGATAA
>CALDJN010000140.1 GCA_937901695.1 uncultured Anaerocolumna sp. | reverse complement strand
AAGGCTGGATCACCACAGTTAATCATCTTTGTGATATTTTCCAAAACAACAGCACGAGGATGAAGAGAATATTCAATTATTTCATAATTGTCTTTAAAAATTTCTTTTAGAATGCTCATAAGACTATTATGAACCAAAGTAAGAAAAAAAGAAAGCCCTAACCCCTCATGAATGAGGGGCAGGGGAGTTGATGTGTCGAAGACACTTTTTTATTTTGCAACAGCCCCTTTTTACCTTCCATAAAATTGTGCAATTATACCATATGATATTATATCAGCCATCATTAAAGCTTCTGATTGAATCATTTCATAATTAATAATATCCTGTGCATATTTTTTTGTTAAGCGATAAACTGCTTCATCTTCAGTCATTTTTAAATGATTATAGAATAGAGATTTAAAATCCCCCGTATTCCAGTATGGATTAATACTTGCAAGAAAAGAAGAAATCTCGTCTGCATTTCTATACCAATCTGCTCTGTCTTGATTAACAGCTTCAGTGTCTCCAGCTTTTGCATGGGTAACTAAACTTGCGGCAATCGTTAAATGGGTTGTAAATAATCTTTCAATTTCTTTTGCAATTTCATCACCATAATACAATCTAAATACATTGGCAAAGTCAGTTGGATTCCGAAGAAGCCTATGTGTGACATATTCTATATCATCCAGCTCCGAAACAGTACTAATTATAAAACTTCTGGTCCACATAATGTGTTCTTCCCAAAGCTCTCTAAAAAGGTTAATTAGATTAATTTTAGTAGATAGGTTATTCCTGGCTCTCATGGCTGCATCCCTTTATTTGGTTTCTAATATTATATGTTATTTCATATTATATGCTACTAACGAAATAAGTTTGTCTAATCTCTGAAACAAAGTATAATATGTTACTAGTGAAATAAGTTTATCTAATATCTGAAACAATATATTATATGCTACTAGTGAAATAAGTCAGTCTAATATCTGAAACAATATATTATATGCTACTAGTGAAATAAGTCAGTCTAATATCTGAAACAATACATAATATGCTACTAGTGAAATAAATTTGCCTAATCTCTGAAACAATATATAACAAGTTTCGTAAAATCTTATATTGACATGTATTAAGAAATAAGATAAAATTCTACCCAATATATTAAAAAGGCTTTGCCAAATAGAAGTTAGCCAATACCCCTAGGAAACCTTAGGATATTGGCTATTTATATAGAAAATTAGAAAGGTATGACAAGATGAAAGAATTGATAAAAAAATTAAATTTGCCGGAAGAAGTACTTAGTATTATCCAAAATAGCAAAAAGGCAATTGTGGCAAAAAGCCAAGAAGAATTATTAGAATTATCTTATGGTAGTGCTGAAAATGATGAATTTGACGTATCCTATGAAGTAAAAGGAAAAGGAACCGTGCTTGAGGCAACTGTTAATCGTTGTAAAAATGGTGCTGTGGTGAATTATCCTGAAGATTACATGCGTAGGAGAGACCCGGATTGTTTAATCGTAGCAGATGAACTTGGAACTGATAAACCCCAATATAAGGATATTTACAAAACAGAATTTGAACCATTACGTCAAGAAACATTTGAATGGTTAAAAGAGCAAGAGATTATTATATTGCCATTTATGTCAGGTGGTAAGGAATATGGATATGAATCTTTGCTTATTGCTCCTCTTAATGCTGCCTTTTTTGCATATGCAGTAGCTGATATTCAAGGTTTTGTTAATATTGATGAAATACCGGATGGATTTACTCCAAAAGCAATTGTATACCTTGCACCGCCTTTTAGACATACACATTTTAATGGAAAGCAGGTAGTTATTCATAAGAGGTCAAAAGAACTTCATGAAGTATTTTCTTATAATCTTTACCCAGGTCCCAGTGCAAAAAAGGGTATCTATGGTGTATTGCTAAATATTGGTGAAAAGGAAGGCTGGACTACAGTTCATGCTTCCACTGTAAAAGTGATTACACCTTATGATAATGAACTGGTTATCTTACATGAAGGTGCTTCCGGTGGCGGAAAAAGTGAAATGACAGAAGATATACATCGTGAATTAGATGGAAGAATTATATTAGGTACAAATACGGTTACTGGTGAAAAGAATTATATTGAAATAGTTGATACCTGTGAAGTTCAGCCTGTTACTGATGATATGGCTCTTTGCCATCCAAAGATGCAAAATGACAGTCATAAGTTAGTTGTACAAGATGCAGAACAAGGCTGGTTCTTAAGACTGGATAATATTAAGAAATATGGTTCATCACCAAAATATGAAAGTATTATAGTTCAACCATCAGAAAAACTTTTATTCTTTAATTTAGATGGTTTGCCCAATGCAACTTGCCTTCCTTGGGAGCATACTTTAGACTCAGACGGAACACCATGTCCTAACCCAAGAGTTATTATACCTAGAAAGATGATTCCTGGTATTGTAAGCAAACCTGTTGAGGTTGACGTAAGAAGCTTTGGTGTTCGTGTTCCACCTTGCACCAAAGAAAATCCCAGCTATGGCATTATAGGACTATTCCACATCCTTCCTCCAGCTCTTGCATGGTTATGGAGATTAGTTGCACCAAGAGGATATAATAATCCAAGTGTGACTGCAACAAAAGGAATGACCAGTGAAGGTGTTGGATCCTATTGGCCATTTGCAACTGGTAAAAAAGTGACACAGGCAAATTTATTGCTGGATCAAATTAGAAAGTCAACCCATACCAGATATGTACTAATTCCAAATCAACATATTGGTGCCTATGAAGTTGGATTTATGCCAGAATGGATTGCAAGAGAATATATTGCAAGAAGGGGAAGTGCTAAGTTTAAGCAAGAACTTTTAACAGAAGCACGGTGCAAATTGCTAGGCTATTGCCAAACATCTCTAAAATTAGATGGACACTATATTCGTAAAGCATTCTTACAACCAGAAATGCAAAGTGAGGTTGGACTTGAAGGCTATGATAAAGGTGCTAAAATTTTAACTGATTTCTTTAAAGAAGAACTTGTTCAATATAATACGGAAGAATTAGATCCATTAGGAAGGCAAATTATTGAGTGTTTTATAAGAGATGGTTCTCTTGAAGAATATTGTGATATAATTCCTATGAGATTTTAAGTGGAAAGTAATGGCTATTTATTGTATGCATATACTTTTATGAAATTTGGGATACTTTTATTGAAACCAGTGAACTAGCTTAATAAAAGGAGACAGGTTGAAAAAAATAGTTTTTCAACTGGCAATTTGTACTGGTACACAAATTACTATTGTTATCCCAAGGCGCTAAAACGCCGGAATTGAGGTTATGATGCCAAAAGATAGTCAACCAGATAATAAAAAAGCAAGAATGCAAAAAGCCAATGGTCAAACTCCTATTACACGTGAAAATCAAAATCATACTAAGAATAGGAAAAAACAATCTATTCCAAATAATGGTGTATAATAGTAGGTATATATGGCAAAAGCAGGAATGAGACGGCCAGATCCCAGAGATTCTCATGGAACTGAAAACAGGCCAGGAATTAATATTCCTAAAAATATAGTAAAACCGGTCCCTGAGATTCAAGGAAAAGCGAAAGCAGGGCACGAAAAAGCAAATCCAATTAATTATGATGGAAAATGGTAATTATATAAGGGAAAATAGAATGTTGTAGTAATTCGAAATGCATTAGCAGAAAGAATTTGCAGCATTCTATTTTTTTAGTAAAATTAAATAGATATAAGATAAATATTTATAGAATATGATAGATATTCTATAAATATTTGAACGAGAGATTGTGAGTATAATAGTTTTAATTTTTTTATATTTAATTTGCTCAGCTTAATTGTAAGTATATAGAATTCATGGTATAATTCTCTTAAGTGATATAAAGTTACCATCGGCGCATAATTTAGGCATAAAATATAATCATGGAAGATGAGAAGAAAATAATGGACTATACCAACGATAATGTTAAACAAATTAAACCGTCAATAGAAGAAAAATTAATTTCTTTATTGTTAGAATCAAATATAGATAAAAATGATACATGTTATGAATTGAAGGGTGAAGATGATTTTTCTGTTGGGTTATTAGTAGGGGATAGGTGGGACCAATACAAAATCTATTTAAAAAATAAAGAATATGATGCATTGACAGGCTTACCAAATTTGAACTATTTTAAAGCCTTTGCGAAAGAACTTCTACTTGATCACCCAGAATATCAATATGTAATCGTTTATTCTGATTTAAGCAGAATAAAATTTATTAATGATACTTTAGGATATGATATTGGAGATAAGATACTCTGTGATTTAGCAAAATTATTTAAAGGACATCTGCAAGAATATGAATGTTTGGCTAGAATATCAGAAGATAACTTCTTGGTTTTAATGCGTTATGATAGTATTAAAGAATTAAGAAAAAGAATATTAACTGTAAATGAACAATTTAATAGCATTGAAAAAATAAAATATCCCGGGAATAAATTTATAATTATTAGTGGTGCCGCAAAGATTAATGATGTAAAGGATATTAATACTGTTATAGAAAATGCCAACATTGCAAGAAAAAGTGTAAAGGATTCTCTGAAAGCTGCTTGTAAAATATTTGATGAGTCAATGAAAAAGGATTTGCAAAAAGAAGCTGAAATAACCAATGATATGGAGCAAGCATTAAAAAATGGTGAGTTCTTAGTATACTTTCAACCTAAGATAAATCTACGGACCAATAAATTAGTAGGTGCCGAGGCACTTGTAAGATGGAAGAAAAATGGAGTGCTCATACCACCAAGTGATTTTATACCTATATTTGAAAAGAATGGATTTATTGTGAATGTAGACTTTTATGTATATGAAGAAGTATGCAAGACTCTTCGGAAATGGCTGGATCAAAATATGTCTACTATCCCAATATCCATTAATGTTTCCAGAGTTCATCTTAATGACGACGATTTTGTAAAACAATTTGAAACTTTGGTTGATTCTTATGGTATTCCTCATAAATATTTAGAATTAGAGCTAACGGAAACAATATTATTAGACAATCCAATAGTTGCCATAGAGGTAATAAAACAGCTTAAAAATAAAGGTTTTAGTATTTCTATTGATGATTTTGGATCCGGATATTCGTCCTTGAATTTATTGAAAGATATTAATACTGACATTTTAAAACTGGATAAAGAATTCTTCAGTAGAGGTGAAATGAAACGGGAAGAAAAAATCATAGTATCCAGTATAATTGGTATGGCAAAGCAGCTGGATATGAAAGTAGTATCGGAAGGCGTAGAAACCAATACCCAGTCTGAATTCTTAAAAAGTATTAGCTGTGATATGGCACAAGGCTTTTTGTTTTCTAAGCCTGTACCTATAAAAGAATTTGAAAAATTCTTTTAGGTAAGCAAAGTATATATTGGACAAAGTATATATTAGACAAAGTATAAATTAAACAAACTAAATACATAAATAAAGATGCTGCTGCAAAACTGTCATTCTTCGCCCAATTTAGCTTTGCTGAATTGGGCGAAGAATCTCATATTAATGTGGAATTTCTTCTGGCTTATAATTCAGCTTTGCCAAATTTGCGCTCAGAATCTCATTTTTCATTTTGCAACAGCTTCTTTTTGAAAATGATAATTCACTTGTCATCCCAAAATCTTTCTATCTGCTTTTGACTTATATTTAGTGTAAAATTTTTCTTTACTAGCAGGAAGCTTTCCAATTGACTTAATAATAAAAAGAGGATTGCTCTATTCTCAAACTCTTCTCGATTTTCAGGATTAGGTTCCACTTTAAACTTTTGGTTAATAGCTGATAACTCAATTAATAATGCCTCACCATTGTTATATTCATGAAATGAGTCTGCGGTTCTATTTATAAAATCAGAGATTGGCATAGCTTGTTTTGGAACGCTGGTTAGCATACATAATTGTTCTTTTATACGTTTTAGAATGCTACATTGCAGCTTTCGCATTTCAAAGTATTGAATATAGTACCTTGTATCTGTTAATAAAGTATTATTCATGTTCTCATAAGCCTTAGTTAGAGCTTCATTTATATGTTTGTCTGTGGATTGTATTAATTCATCTAAGGAACATTCGGGGTAACACTTTTTATTAATAGGTAGATTGTTTCCATCTATAGAATCTGGTATATCTTTCTCGCTAATGATGCAGTATCCCATAATGCGAAGTATTTCTTTCATTTTATCCTCTAAAATACGCATATCCTCTTTAACTGCATCTTCATTCTTAGGAATATATAAATTAAATAACAATGCAATGATAGTTCCTATAGAAAATATGAGAATTTCATTACCTATAAAAGATAATTCCATATTTTTTTCAATTAAGAAATGGGTTATTAATACAGCACTCATGGATAACCCATCTTGCAACTCAAACAAATAAGTACCGCTGACAAATAACAACAAAAAGCCACCAAATGTAAAAGCAGAATAACCAAATGATTCAAATAGAACAAAGGCAATTAATAATGCCATTAAAAAAGCCAGTAATCGCTTTCCAGCTATAATGAAAGTTTCCTTTTTGGTATCTTGAATACTAAGCAACGTTATAACTCCCGCAGAAGCACTAAACTTTAATCCTAATAAATCGGCAATAAGTATAGAAACCGTACTTCCAACAGCAATTTTGACAATCTTCATAACCTTGATATTAGTAATATTCAAAACTTTTCGCTTCTTCCATTTATCTAATAAAAGTTCTTTTGAGTTCATAAATTCATCCCCTTTCACAATAAAAGTTTGTTAATTATAAAAAATTCATACTTTAAAAGGGTGTTATTCTGAAAATATGTCATTCTGAGCCGCAGGCGAAGAATCTCAATATATACATAGATAGAGATTCTTCGCCTATGACTCAGAATGACAACTTTTTTTATAATAATCTTTTATTTTTCTTCAAAATCATGATTGGCTTCTTCTGTCTTGATTTCCCAATGAATTAAGAAAGTTAAAGCCGCTCTTAAACCAATAATTCCAGCAACAGTTAAGATTTCTTTTAGTTCACGAACTACTACTGTTCTTAGAATCTCACTACCTAATTTGAATTCCAGACCCATCGCCATACCTTTAGCTAGATTAAGTCTTGTTAATGGATTTTTGCTGAAATAATTTACAACACCTTTAATGCCTGCGATAATAAGAACTAAAACACCCATAAATTCAAAGAAAATAATTGCGTAGTCCACTACTACTGTTAATAAACTATGTAATATTTCTGCCATTTCTTTACTCCTATTAGATAAATTTTATAATAGATAAATTAAATTTGTCTATTATATATCTGCATAACATTCTTTTAATAAACCACCTGCTATGCAGGTGTAATCACCGTAGCTTTAGCTTCAAGTAAGAAACCTCCAGTGATTGATTTTTTAATTATAAGAAAAATCTTATTTATTATTATTAATTACCTCTTTAATTTCATGCTGAGCTTCTTCATTCTTAATTCCCCAGTGAATAAGAAGGGTAAGACCAGCTCTTAGTACAATGATTCCAGCGACTGTTAAGATTTCCTGCCATGTACGAACAATCACAGTTCTAAGAATTTCACTGCCTAATTTAAATTCAAGACCCATTGCCATACCTTTAGCTAAATCTAATCTTGTATATGGGCTTTTTTGAAAGTAATTTAAGGTTCCTTTTATGCCCGTAATAATTAGAACACAAATTCCCATAAATTCAAATAATATTATTGCATAATCTACAATAATATTTAAAAAGTGATGAAGTATTTCCATGCCTCCGTTCTCCTTAAAAATGTTATTGAACCCAACTATGATAATAACATGTTATAGTAAAGAATACAATTATAAAACATAATTTTGGAAGAACATAAATCATAATGCATATAAGAAATACGATATTATGAATTTTAATGTATAAAAATTTATAAAATTATGAAAAAATTGCAGATTATCAATAAAGAGGACAGCCAAACGATGGAGCCTGGCTGTCCCCTTTGCAGGTAAACAAATGGCAACCCCAAATGGAGTTGCCGTGTTGCAGTGAATCAAGATTAGCTTTAGCAGAGTGAAAAATCAGCTTCTGATAAATAGGAAATTTGTTTTGCATACACCGCTGGTGTCTGGCACCGATATTTATTTTCCTAATAGGTCTATAAAATATTGTGTAACAGAAGATAGAGGTATATTTTCATTATAAGCAACGACTAATTTCCTTGTTGGCAATTCTTCTGTGATTGGTACTTTAACAAGTTTTGTATCTTCTTTCTTTAAACAGAAATCCGGTATAAATGCTAAACCAAGACCAATTTTAGCTAAATCGATTAAAAGATCGTTACTGCTTAATTCAACAGCAGGTACTAAATCCAAGGAGTGCTGAATAAATAAGTTATGAAGAAATTCACTGGTTGCAGATTGTTTCGTAAGCATTAGGATGGGATATTTTTGCAATTCATCAAAAGTAAGAGGTTCATTTCCAATCTTAAAAAATTCCGGATTTCCAATGAATACATCTTGGAATTCATAGATTGGTTCGATATGCATACTATTTACTAATGCTGAATTTGGAGAGTTGGTAATTATAATATCGACTTCATTATTCTCCAGCATTTTGGCACATTGCAGAGACGTACCATTAGTTACCTTAATGTGTACATGGGGGTACTTTTTGTGAAATTCATCTAGAAATGGAACCAAATAATATCTACAGATGGTATCACTGGCACCAAGTCGTAATTGGCTTTCACCAAGTGCAATGGCCTCTAACAACTGATTTTCACCACGGTTAATTAAATTAATGGCTGGTTCAATATGTTTGAATAAAAGCTCTCCTTCTTTTGTCAAAGCAACTTTTTTCGTACTTCGGATAAACAAAGTTTGGTTTAAACGCTTCTCTAATACCTTTATAGATTGGCTTACTGCAGATTGTGAGATGAAAAGGGATGAAGCAGCATCGGAAAAGCTTAAAGTTTTTGCTACAAAATAAAATACTTTATATAATTCATAATTAATATCCATAGTAAGCTCCTTTCTAATCTATCCAATAAGTTAGTATTTCTTTGGTAATACCTCTAGCCAATAACCATCTGGGTCATTGATAAAATAAATACCCATGGCAGGATTTTCAAAGCATACACAATTCATTTCTTTGTGCTTTTTTAACGCACCTTCATAGTCATCTACAACAAATGCAAGATGGAATTCATTATCACCTAGGTTATAAGGTCTGTCCCAGTCCCTTAGCCAGGTTAATTCCAATAAATGACTGGTTTCATTATCACCTAAATACACAATGATAAATTCCCCATTTTCCGGAGTGATTCTCCATTTACGGAATTGATTCTCTGTTTG
>CALDJN010000139.1 GCA_937901695.1 uncultured Anaerocolumna sp. | reverse complement strand
AACTGTACACGCCATAAATTTGAAAAATTATCTGTCAAGCGTTTTTGATTATGTCCCATAATTAATGTGTTATTAGCACCAGATTCTTTGCTGGTGCTTTATTCATTTCAATCATATGCGCATTAAGTTGTTTCTTATAGGGGTTTTTCTGTAAGTTATAGCATGTTACCTAAAAATGGGGTCAGTTAATAAGCCTATGAATGGCCCATCGTTGGCAAATGATGTTTATGCAGTTAATTCACGAGGATGCAGAGGATAAGATGCATGTTTCCAAAACGTTTCACTGCGCCATGGATGCCTCATGCTAGGTATGTTACGTTTCTTGGGCTTATCCGGGGTATAATCACTATCAAACCTTTCTGATTTTTGCTGGTGCTGTGGTATCTCATCCAGTGCATATACTTTATCGTGTGTGGAGAACAGCAGACTACCATCAAATGTTTTGATTACCATGCCCTTGACACCTTTTCTATAATGGACCTGGAGCCCTTTGGCATCCATTGTTTTATAGTACTTATTCTCGAAGCGGATACAATGCCCGCTGTCAACCGTTCTTTCGGTAAGGACGGCCAGTGTCTGGTTAATTATATCCGGATTGGGTTGCGCAATGAAGACAGATTTGTTATGATTTATAGGTAGTGCAAACTTAGCATTGTATTCTTTTATGTAGGAGTTTAAGAATACGTTGGCTTCGCTAAGTGTGTTTATGCCTGCCAGACGTAATTCGACTGGCAGGCGTGATTGTAGAGTCTGAAAAGCCCGTTCCACACGCCCTTTCGCCTGTGCGATACTGGTAGTTTTTATTTCAATCCCCAACTGCTTGCAGGCATAGCCAAACTGGGTATAGGTGTCCTCTTCGATGGAAGGGGACTTTTTCTTTTTATATTCGAATACGGTACGGTTATCAGTATAGAACATGTTTGGTATGCCATAGATGCATAGGACCTGGTGGAGGACGTTGTAATAGCCCTTTAATGTCTCCTGCTCATCAAAATAAGCGCCTAAAATTGTACCGGTACAGTCGTCTATGGCGACATGCAAAGATGCCTTGTTTTCACCGAACCAAAGATGAATGGAGGCATCCATTTGGAGCATTTCACCAAAGTAGGCACACCGGGGCCTTCTTGAGTGAGCATCCTCAATAGCGATAATACTGGCTTCAATTAAAGCTTTTTCTTTTTTGGAACCTGTCTTATCCTGGAGTTCTTTTAAAAGCTTTCTCATCTGCTTTTTTGTGCTCCTGGTGGCACGCGGAGACAGGATAAATTCATCGTATAAAATTTTTCGCAGAGTGGTAGGGGATATCTTTATATTGTCATGTTTTGCAAGCAACTCGCTGCAATGGGTGAAGTTGGTATCCCAATACTTATTGTTATAAAGGGTGACAATGTCGGATTTTTCCTCATCCGTAAGAGAATGCACCGGTTTACGGCCGGTATTTCCGTGTATGAAAGCAGCTTTTCCCTCCTCTTTATACTTCTTAACCAAGCGGTTAACGTGGCGTACAGTACAGCCTAATTTAAGTGCAGCTCTTTTTTTGTTTCCATGTTCATGTACCAATCTTTTAATAACATCATACTTTTCTTGAGCGTCCATTCTTAATATCACCTTTCCCATTATATCATCCCTCATCTTTCTATATACTATGAGGTTTAATCATACCATATATTATCTATACATAGGACATAATCAAAAATGGTATACTAGGACTTTATCAAAAACCGATCAGACGTTTTACCCAAAGTTGAGTCAGCGCTTGACAACCTCAATTTTCATGTTATACTAATAAAGTCGCAAAGCCTTATAAATCAAGGCTTACGGCAATTACTTATCGTGTGTTCGAGACCTTCCGCACGTAAAACAAAACATTCAGAAGTGTTCTTTTATCTGATTTTATCAGCCTTTATCCTTCCCATGGATAAAGGCTTTATATAATTTTTTAGCCTTATCTCTTTTTATCTGATTCCATCTGAAAAATGCCGAGTTGATCAAAAAATGTGTCAGAAATAAAAGCCTTATCTTCAAAATATATTCAGCTTCTTTACTTTCCTACGCTACTATTTTTATAAAGAGCTAGAACAGAACCAGTTTATCCCAACCCTAAGACACTAGGCTAATTTCTTAACTGAATAGAGTAAGCATAGTTAAAACTTATCTTATAGCTATAATATAATCTACAAAAAATAATAGCTCTTATGTTAAAATGATTGTTACTTTTATCGCCTCATGCATCCTTTTCATTCACTCTTATTCGTAATTTCAGGAGTAAGCCTATCATAAATTGTCACCAATCCATTTTCAAGGCATAAATTCATTAGACTTTTTATGAGTTCATGTACATTAATAGTTATTTTTTCAGTAACAATTTCGAATATATATTGCTATAAATCTTATGGACTTCATTCTTCAAGTAACCATCAATTAACGAACCTCCTATTAGTGCCTCCATTTTGCGATAAATATTATCATCATATGAACAAACACCAATTCCTATCTTTTCTCCGTCATCTATAAGTTTAATCGAGGCTACTAGCTGTGACGCTCTAGCATCATCTTTTTCTTTCCAAACATAATCTGCTGTTGAATATTCCGGAGTGGATTACACCAACTGTCCGACCTTAGGAAACTGTTACTAATGTGGTCATAATTCTGCTCCAGGACCACATTACTTGATTGAATCAGAATTATCAAGGGTGTAAACACTGCTTACGCAGCAAGCCCTTTGCACTTCTAATCCAATCAAGATGATATTAGTTAAGCAGAATTAAGTTGGTTTCCGTCTAACGGAAGACCGGTTTCCATTTTACCGGAATCATGGTTTCTTGCAACAAGAATATCCATTGCTAAATCCTTCGGGCAAATAAGTAAATCCATCGTCATAATGTATATATAATATAGACTATATCGTACTCTTCAATTGGTCTTCTAATCTTTTACATAATACTCTTAAATTCTGCAATAGTTTTTCTTGATCAAAATTACTGAAAACAAATTTATACTTCCTTCTTTCCATAATTGAACCAAATCACGCATGCTGCGCGAAAGCCCTTCCAAGTTTTTTGGCTGTG
>CALDJN010000138.1 GCA_937901695.1 uncultured Anaerocolumna sp. | reverse complement strand
GGTGCCTTAACGACTACATTTACATCTTCTCAAGGTTTGTTATTAATGATACCTAACATCTATAAAGTAGCCGGTGAATTGTTACCTGGTGTAATACACGTAAGTGCCAGAGCAATAGCAGCTCATGCTCTTAGTATCTTTGGTGACCACCAGGATGTTATGGCAACAAGGCAGACAGGATGTGCTCTACTTGCTTCTGGTTCGGTACAGGAAGTAATGGATATTGCACCGATTGCTCATTTATCAGCTATAAAAGGAAGGCTTCCATTCATACACTTCTTTGATGGATTCAGAACTTCCCATGAAATTCAAAAGGTAGATGCATCACAATATTGTGATTATGAAGAATTAATGGATAAACAGGCAGTACAGGAATTTAGAAAACGCGCATTATCACCATATCACCCGGTTACCAGAGGTACTGCACAAAACCCTGATATTTATTTCCAAGGAAGAGAAGCCAGCAATCCATTCTACTGCGACCTTGTTCCTATCGTTGAAGATTATATGAACAAGATGGCTGAAAAGACCGGACGCAAATATGGATTGTTTGATTATTATGGAGCACAAGATGCGCAGTATCTAATTGTTGCAATGGGTTCCGTAACACAGACTATTGAGGAAACCATTGATTATTATAATAGCAGGGGTGAAAAATACGGTCTGGTAAAAGTCCATCTGTTTAGACCATTTTCTTTAAAACATTTTATGGAGTGTATTCCAAAAACAGTTAAGAAAATTGCAGTTTTGGACCGTACAAAAGAACCGGGTTCTATCGGTGAACCACTATATGAAGATGTATGTACTTGTTTTCATGATGCTTTGCAAAAACCGGTGATCATTGGTGGACGCTATGGTTTAGGTTCTAAAGATACAGCACCTAATCAAATTGCCGCTGTATATGAGAACTTGAAACAAGCCGAGCCTAAGAATCATTTTACCATTGGCATTGTTGATGATATTACCCATCATTCCCTTCAGATTGGTGCTTATGTATCTATGGAACCGGAAGAAAGAGTTAGTTGTAAATTCTGGGGCTTAGGTTCTGACGGAACAGTAGGAGCCAACAAACAGGCTATAAAAGTTATTGGTAATAATACCCCTTTGAATGTTCAGGCTTATTTTGACTACGATTCAAAGAAATCCGGTGGTATAACCATGTCTCATTTACGTTTTGGCAAAGACCCAATTAAAGCCACATATTTGGTAAATAACGCCGATTATGTTGCCTGTCACAACCCTTCTTATGTTACGAAATACGATATTACAGCAGATTTAAAAGAGGGCGGTATTTTTGTACTTAACTGCCCATGGAGCGACGAAGAATTAGAAAGCAGGCTTCCTGGAAAAATCAAAAAAGATTTAGTTGAAAAACATGTTAAGTTTTATACCATTAATGCTGTAAAGATTGCTAGCGAAATAGGACTAGGCAGTCGTATCAACATGATTATGCAAGGTGCATTCTTTAAATTAATAAATATATTACCGGAAGAAGTATTTGTGAAAGAATTAAAGGATGCAGCTACAAAATCTTACTCCAGAAAGGGCGAAAATGTAGTTAAGATGAATCATGAAGCCATCGACCGGGGTATAAGTGGTATTCATGAAGTTAATGTACCAAAAGAATGGCTAAATAGTAAGGATGAAGAAACCAAAACCATAAAGGAACCAGAATTTATACGAAACATTTTAAGACCAATGGAAGCACAACAAGGTAACAAATTACCTGTCAGTACATTTAAAGGCAGGGAAGACGGTACTTTCCCATCTGGCTCTACTCAATATGAAAAAAGAGGAATTGCAGTATATGTCCCTGAATGGGTGGAGGAAAGATGTATTCAATGTAACCAATGTTCTTACGTATGTCCTCATGCTGTAATAAGGCCATTCTTAATAAATGACGAAGAATTAGCAAATGCACCGGAATCTTTTGTTACGAAGAAAGCTACCGGTAAAAATGTAGAGGGCTATCATTATAAAATTCAAATTAGTCCAATGGACTGTACCGGCTGCGGTAACTGTGCTGATGTATGTCCTGCTAAAGGTAAGGCTTTAATCATGCAGCCAATTGATACTCAATTACCAGAACAGGTGGACAATTGGGTATTTGCTACAACTCAGGTAGGTTATAAGAAGGATATTGAATTTAGCGCAACCTTCAAAGACAGTCAGTTTAAGAAACCGCTTATGGAATTCTCAGGTGCTTGTGCAGGATGTGGTGAAACACCTTATATTAAACTAGTCACTCAGCTATTTGGTGAACGAATGATGATTGCCAATGCTACCGGCTGCTCATCTATCTGGGCAGGTTCCGCTCCAAGTACGGCATACACTTCCAATCATGAAGGCAAAGGTCCAGCCTGGGGAAACTCATTATTCGAAGATAATGCAGAATACGGTTTTGGTATGTATCTTGGCGTGAAACAAATGAGAAAAAAAATAGAAGAAAATATGAATAAATTAATTGAATTGGGCATTGATAATCATATAAAAGAAATATTTACAGACTGGATTCAATATAAAGAAGACGGTGAATTATCTAAAAAGATTAGTATAAAAGTGATGGATATCATAAACAATTACTATTCTGCAGATAAGAATATCCTGCATCTTATTGATGAAATTAAACAGCGCAGTGAATATTTAGCAAAACGTTCTCAATGGATTATCGGC
>CALDJN010000137.1 GCA_937901695.1 uncultured Anaerocolumna sp. | reverse complement strand
CTCTATTTAAAGAGTCCATTATTGCTTTTACTATGGATAGTCCTATCCCGCTGCCGCCATATTCTCTGGTACGGGCTTTATCTACCTTATAGAATTTAATCCATATTTTATCTAATTCATCTTCCGGGATATTGGCTCCGGTATTAAATACGGCAATTCTGACAACCTCCTGTTCCTGAATTAATTTAATTTCTATAATTTTTGCTTCATCTACATGATTTAGGGCATTGCTAATATAATTAGTTAAAACTTCTTCTACTAAATATTCATCTGCCCAAACATAGATTGGATCATAGTGCTCAATATAAAGAGTTACGCCTTTTTGTTGAAATAAAATCTCTGTTGAATTTAATACCGATTGAATTAAAGGTACAATGTCAAACCGTTCAAAGTTCACTTGGTTGTTTCCAAATTCCAACTTATTCAGGGATATTAATTTTTGAACCATGGAATTCATCTTTTTGGCTTCATCAATGATGACATCGCAGTAAAATTCTCTGCCTTCTTCATCTTCATTGACATTATCCATTAGTCCTTCTGCATAGCCTTGGATAAGTGCGATAGGTGTCTTTAATTCATGAGACACATTAGATAAAAACTCCTTTCTCATCTCATCAATCTGTGTTTTATTCTGAATATCAGACATTAATTCATTATTAGCACTTTTTAACTCAGAAATAGTTTTTTCTAACTTTTCTGACAGTGTATTAATACTGCAGCCCAATTCACCTATTTCATCCTGAGTTTTTACATCATACTTGATATCAAAATCTAAGTCGCTCATTTTCTTTGCAATACCGACCAATTGATGAATCGGTTTCGTAAATCTTTTGCTTATATAGAACATAATAATAGTACCAATGACGATAGATATTATCCCCACATAAGCCAGGAACTTATTGGCGATAACAACACTCTCCTGCATGCTTTCCAGGTTGGTACGCAGATAAACGATATTACCGTTTTTAAGGGTACCAAATAAATCAATATAGTTAGACCCTATATGCTGATCAAAAGACTTGTATATATTGTAGTCATCCGTGCTTTTAATGACTCCTCGATTGCTATTAAAGATATAATCTTTTATGAGAAAATCAATTCTTCCCAAGACTAGCTGGCTATTCTCACTAGGTGGATATTCTACAATAAATTTATCTGTAATAACATATATGCTTAAGTTTCTATTTTCACAGATTCTTTCTATCTGTACAGATTCCTCATCGGATATTTTATTATCTTTATATATGGTACTAATTTCATCAAAAGTTTTTCCTAAAGTTTTCATTTTACTATGAAGATAATAATCAACCAAAAAGGTTTTGTTAAATATCCATATGGCAAAAATGGTTATAAAGACTAGCGATGTCAATACAAAGGTTAACTTCACTCTTAAGGAGTAAGGGTTAAAAAATCTATTCTCTCTAAAATTAGAACAATAGGTTTTAAATTTTTTAATTGGTTTTTGTAAGATGTGTTTCATATTTTAGCTTGCTCCTATCTGTTATACCTCAAATTTATACCCCATCCCCCATATTGTTTTAATATAATCTCCTTTGGAACCCATTTTACTTCTTAATTTTTTAACATGAGTATCAATTGTTCTGGCATCACCAAAATAATCATAATTCCATACGTTATTCAATATTCTTTCTCTGGATAATGCAACACCTTGATTTGCTATAAAATACGATAATAATTCATATTCTTTAATACTTAAATCTATGGTTTCACCTTCTATCTTTACCTGGTGAGCCGATTTATCTATGGTTATTCCTCCTACTTCCGTAACTTCCTCGTCTAAAAAATTGATTCTCCTAAGAATCGCCTCTACTCTGGCAACCAGAATCTTTGGGCTAAAAGGTTTGGAAATATACTCATCTACCCCCAGGTCAAAGCCAAGTAATTCATCTTTCTCATCACTTTTTGCTGTTAGCATAATAATAGGCACTTTGGAATATTGCCTAATTTCACGGCATACCTGCCAGCCATCCATTTTCGGCATCATTACATCTAAAATAATTAATGCAATATCTTTTATGGAGAAAAATGTATCTACTGCTTGTTCGCCATTTTCTGCTTCTACTACTTCAAAGTTTTGCTTGGTTAGAAAGTCTTTTACTAGTTTTCGCATTCTACTCTCATCATCAACAACTAAAATTTTCAATTTATCCATAATGTATCCCTCGATTCATACAAAATAATAGCAAGTTAAAGGTTATTATCAAATGTAAATATTAGTAAGTAAGTATTATAATCTAAATACAAGTAAACTTAAGTAACAATTAATACAAAATAGTTCATACAATGTTGATACAACCATTAATAACATAACCAATAATTGCTTATTTATCTTTATTTTATACTATAATTGTGAAAAAATTTTGATTTATACTATTTTTTATTAAGTATAGCCTCTCTTTCTTCTAATTCCTTCTCCTTCTGCTCTAATTCTTCTTCCCAGCCTGCATATCGATTTATTACATCATTTTCAAAATTAGTGAAAACGGTTTTATCACTATAGATTGCAATAATAATCATAGCAATCACTATGGCAAGAAGGAATATATTAATAATCCTGGAATTTCGAAGTTTTATTTTTAAGTTTTCTCCCTTTTCCTTGTATTTATTGAGGAGTATATAATCTGCTTCATTTATATCCGTTTTTGTTCCAGTATTCTGAGAGGTATAGTTGATTTTCTTCATTTCTTCTGGCTTAATAATTCCAGACTTTAATATGTTCTCCTGCAATTCTTTTAAGAACAGATATCCAACAGGAGTACGAAAAGTATTCTTTTCTATGAGTCTATTGTATAGTTTTAGAACATCATTTGGGTTAGATAAATCTATTTTTCCTTTAAAATGATCAATTGCCTCTTGTTCTTCCTTGGCTCTGCTAAAATCCTCATTTGTATTAAAAATAAATCCATTTACTTGATTCTGACTTTCTCCCATACTCTCACCTTCCTACTAATTTCATTTACTTATGTAATACATCGGATGATTCATTACCAAATTTAACAAATATGGCAAATGTATCATATAAATTATATCATATTCGTTACGATTATCAATCCATTGTAAAAAGACACCTACTTTTTACGGTAGATGCCTTTAAATATCATATACGAGTTATCGTGTTCCTTATACGTAATGAAATATCTTCCATTGTGCCCTCATTTCAATCTAATAAAATTTGTCCTTTTTCAACTAACTTACCATCTATAAATACAACGGTGGCACTAGATATTCCATCTTCTCCATACCATGTATATATCTCAGATAGGATTTTGCCATCTTTGTCCTGATCTTGGTTTATTAGTGTTCCGTCTGTTCCGATGGTTTTAGTTACTTCTTCATAACTCATATCTTTTTTTAAGTTTTCGTATGCATTTCTTGTTATATAAGCAGGCTTTTCATTTCCACCTGTACTTGTAGATATATTCATCATAATAGCTTTCTTGGGCTTTGATACGCTAACTTCACATTGGATTTTCTGCTTACCAATCTTTGCGGTTATTATTGCCTTCCCGGTCGCCTTAGCCCTAACTTTTCCTTTAGAATTAACTGCCACAACTTTCTTATCACTACTGTACCATTTTACTGTTTTGTCATTATCTAGAACATCTAGTTGATATGTTTCTCCAAGCATTAATGAAACACTTTTAATATTAAGCCTTGCTGCTTGTGCAATACTTGCTGGAGACAGTGAAATTAACATAATTATTATGGCAGTAATTATAACCTTACATTTTTTCATATATTCAACCCCTTATTGTTTATTTTGATATTCTATGTATAGATTGTACCATAATATTACAATATTTTCAACTTATAAAGTAATACATTTGCCATTTGTTTACCAAGTTACTTTTCAAATTATGGATTTTATGAACTTTATGATAGTTAACTAACCGATATGTTAAATAGCAACGAATTATATTTTATTGTTTATTAGAATTGTAATATTGGTTATGAAATAATATAATCTGTTAGATATAAAGGGAAAAAAAGAAAAAGGGGAAAATATAGTTTGTTTATAAGGATTTAATCTAATGTTCGTTGTGCGTTCGATTTTATCAATGTATAATGTAATAAAGAAATCTTTATTTATTTCTTTAATGCATGGTTTCTCACACCGTAAGTGAGGGTTTAATGCTAGGTGTTCTTCAACCGTAATCGAAGGGTTTAATGCTAGGTGTTTCACTACCGAAAACGTGAAAGTTTAATGCGAGCGAAGATTGATTGCATCTTCGCTCTTTTATTATGCCGGGATACAAATAGAAAAACCACCAAACTGTTGAGTTTAGTGGTTTTTTTAGTGGAGCTGAGGGGAATCGAACCCCTGTCCGAAAGCCCATTCATTGCAGCATCTCCCATTACAGTCAATCATTTGACATTCCCTCCATCAATCACCGATTGACAGGCTATTGACTTTAGTAGCTTCATTAATTCTTTTATCTACTCAAAGCTTTGTAGACAAAGTGCCTTGCTAATTTGATGCCGAGGTCTTAAACCGCAAGTTGCTTAAGTTCGACAGCTGCCACTAGGCAGCGTACGCTAAATTTTCGTCTGCGTTTATATTTATTTCTAAGTTGTTGACGCGGTCCTAGTCCGCGAATGGCTCCCGCAACTTCAAAACCCCCGTCGAAACCAGTACAACCCCGTATGGTTACGGATGAATACTGCTGCTGTTCTTTCAAGTGCAGTAAATACTTGGCTTGCAGACGTATTTCAGTTACAAGTTAATTATAATCCAAATTTGTGTCTAAAATGTGACTGTTTAATTAATTTTTATTTTTTATTGTAAAATAACTTTAGATAAACGAATACCTTTAGGTAAATCTTTACCCTTTTCCATGGCTTTATACGCTTTGTCAGTAAGACTTTTTTTTAAGTCCTCCGAATAGTCATCTTCAAATTCAAATATGTATTCTTTATCATAGATGTTTAAAGCTATTTTTAATAAGGAACCTCCCTTATTACAATAATCTTCTAATGAATGGCTGATTATCATCTTATATTCATCATATGTCATAAATACTCCTCCTAACCATATAAATCTCTATTGGAACAAAAAACATGCTACAGGTTTCACAAAAAACTAGTAGGCGTTTCCCTAAAGGATATATATCGCCTACGTCATTATATTAATATATGATAAGACTCTTAAATTCATGCCAATATTTCGTAATATTAATATAAATTTTATATAAAGATTATGCCGATTAGAGCCTTCAAATACCCAAGCTTAGTATCAATATTTTCCATAATTCATATCTTAACAATATAACAACTTAAAGGAATTCATAAATGGATAGTAATACTAATACAGCCAAAACCCTTTATAAACCTGATGATCTCAGAAATCTTATAAGGCAACTTCTAAGTGAGCAAAATCTTTGGACTAGGTTTTTAATAATTAGTAAAATATCAAAATTGGGAGATGTTGAAGTCGTGACCAATCGATTATTTGAAAATGCGATAGACTTTGGTAATTTATTTCGTATATATTATGGTGATACCGTAGGTAAAGAGATTGAGAATAGTCTTCGTACTTATTTTTCATGGGTTATAGCTCTCATCGATGCTTATATGATTACAACATTTGATACCCCTGAAAATACTGACTATACGCTGATTAATCAGGTAAATAACCAATTATGCGCTGCTGCCGGGCAGTTTTCAAAATTACTTCATGATATCAATCCTAATTGGAGTCAGGAAACTTTCCAAAATATATTTAGTAATAATATTAATATGCTAAATGATGAAATTTATAAGCGAAGAACTAATCAATTTTATGCAGATGTTACCCTATATGACTATATTGAATATTACTTTTTAATGACTGCAGATATCCTATGGAAGGGATTTTTAAAACAATTTTACCAGTAGGTAAATATTTCTTTCGACAAATGCCAAATTATCATCACTTCTCTCATAATTCGACATATATTAGATTATAAGTATATAAGCATATACTGCATACAAGTGGATGTCACTCATAATTCGACATATATTAGATTGTAAGGCTATATTAATTATGTCAAATATAAATTGTATAGTTAGTTCTGTAATTGAATTATGGAAGACGGGAGGTTAATATTATGGAGAAAAATGTTAGGAAATTTAAGAATGATACTTGCTTTAAATTGAAAATAGTGTTGTCAGTTAGAAAAGACGAAGAGGTCGGATGTACATTAAGAAAGGAAGACTTCTGTTTATTGCCTTTCGAAGAAAAAATAGTTGAATTTGGGGACAAATGCAATCCATTTTTAAATGGTATTCATGTACAAACCATAGATTGTGCGGAATGTAGCGAAACTGGATTATTTACCTACAAATGCCACACAGTTATTGATAAGTTATTAAATAAAAATAACGTTATTAGAATCCTAATTGCTGCCCGGTCACTGGTTGTTTCAGGTTTTTGCATTAAATAATATATTGGTATTACCTGGATTGTAAAAAAGCATGTCATTGCTATGAAAGCATGTCATTCTGAGCAAAAATTCAACGAAGTT
>CALDJN010000136.1 GCA_937901695.1 uncultured Anaerocolumna sp. | reverse complement strand
GGAAAATGACCGATTACCACAACATTTTTCCCCTTAACTTCATTTTGTGACATAATAAAAGGATCATATACTCTGTCTTCAACTAAAGTATCATAGGAGAATATTACCACATTTTCCTTTGCAATCATTGGATTGTTATAGTAAGCGTTAATGGCTGCTGCACCGATGGCTGCTTCTAAAAAGTTCCATGACTTTACACAAGTGGCAACCTGGCGTAAGGGCAAACCAATTAAGTTTTTTGAAAACATAGGTATTCTGGTTTCATAGGGATAAGGCGTACCAGATACGCCAGAGCCATTGCCGCTACGGACATAAGAAAAATAATTTCCGTTAATAATCTCATCAGCTATATAATTTTCCGGAATTCCCTGTATTAATGCATCATATAGTTCCCACATAGGTAGTACTCCTTTTCACAGTTTTAGTAAATCTTCCGTTATGGTTTCACCAGAACGCAAGTTATTTCGCAACTTTAATAGAATATTATCAATTTTTTCTATAGACTTTAGATTTTTCTTTTCTTCCTCAGATGTTTGAATTATTTTATGTATTCCACCATTCTTAATAACGATACGTTTATCTGAACTAAGGGCTAACAAAGGATCGTGGGTGGATACAAATACAATTTTTTCATTTTTTGCTAAAAGAGTTATAGCTTTTCGTCTGTCAATACCTGCATTTTCTATTTCATCAATTAAGACGATGGGAGAGTTGCTCATATAGGCAGTATCTGAAATCATAAGTGCTCTGGATTGACCACCACTTAATTGGGTTACCTTTGTATCCTTAGTGAATTGTTCACCGGCTAGCTGGTTAGCACACAAAAAGCATTTTTCGATTATCTCATTGGCATTGGGTGTAAGTCTGGACTTTGCATGCATTTCCAAAAATTGATGCACTGTCAAATCCATGACAAAATTCATATTTTGTGAAAGTTCTGCTACTAATTTGCCATCTAATTGAAAACGCTGTTCTTCCTCTATATGAATTCCGTTTATTAGAATATCCCTGCCTGTAGGGGTATCTCCCTGAGCCAGGCATTCAATATCATTTAATAATCTGCTTTTCCCTGCACCAGTAGGACCAACGATGCTGATTATTTCACCGGGATATATGGTAATACTGATATTTTCCGGCTCTTTTAATTTGTTAACTCCACCAAGAATAGTTATGGATGTTACCCTGTCTAAAGAAGTTTCTGTTTCTGTTAAATTCTCAAGAAACAGGGATAAGTTCTGCAATAAGTCATACCCATCTAATCCAAACTCTTCAAGAATTTCAGGATTTACATCTTTTAATGCTTCCGATACTGGTATCTCTTTGGATAGGTTTTCAAGTCTAAAATTAGCCAAAAAGTCTGCAGCAATAGGATATTCACGTAAAATTAGATTTAAACTCTGGGTGTTTAGTTTATTCATAAAATCTTGTGCTTTCATAAGTTAAAACTCCATCTTCTTCATCATTCCCATTTGATAGGATTCACCTATTCTTGTTTCTCCGGTACAATAGGAGCAAACCGAAGAGGGCATAGTGAATCGAAGCTTACTATCTTTAAGAGAGAGAATGTCTTTGGTTTGTTGTATATATTTGCCTAGTAAAAATACTCCCTGTCCTGTGATACCGTTAACAAACATAATTTTTGCTGAGGTATTTACCTGTTTAACATTAAATGCAAATACTTCCCTTTCTGCCTGGGAAACTATATCACCTTTTGTAACCACTACAATATCAGCGAATTTTAACATAGGTCCTATTTTTCGAGGTGTATTGATACCGGATAAATTATCTATAACACAAATGGAGAGAACACCTTTTATATAGGGAGAGCAGCGGTTACAAAGACCTGCACTTTCGGTAATAAGTATTTCAAAATCAGATTCAATACCCCATTGCAAAGCATTTTCAATATTACTAACAAAAAAATGATCAGGGCAGATTTTCCCTGAAAACCCTGTTTTAATAGATATTCCAGCTTCTTCATAACTTATATTATCAAAGGAAGTAAGGCAGTCGAATTTGACTACGCCAATACTTTTTTTTGGAATATCCAAACATTGAGCAAGTTTAATAATTACAGAAGTCTTCCCAGAAGAAGGCGGTCCGGCAACAGTTACGAGTTTCATTAGAAATCCTCCTAATCAAATATGTAAATATGAAACTTATAAAACATAACATGAAAACATAACATGAAAGAACGAAACGTTATATAAGGTGATATATATAAACAACAACGTAATTATATGTCATGTTTAATTTATTTTAGTATATATTCGTAATGAAAAGATGTCAAGATTAATATTACAAATTTTTTTAGTTACAAAAAAGTTTTTGTGACAGTTCAGTTTCTTGATTTGAAGGGGTTGTTGCAAAACATAAAAAATGTCATTCTGAGAGCTTTAGCTCGAAGAATCTCAGTTTAAAAAGAGATTCTTCAAGCTATAATTCAGCTTTGCTGAATTCGCTCTCAGAATGACAGTTTAAAATAAAGTTTTTCGAATAAAATTCAGCTTTGCTGAATTCGCTCTCAGAATGACAGTTTAAAATAAAGTTTTTCGGATAAAATTCAGCTTTGCTGAATTTACTCTTAGAATGACAGTGTTATAACAGCCTTAAATCATTCTTCAAAATGATTATTATAATATTCCTCAACGATATGGTCTAAATATAAGTCATCTAACTCACCAAATTGGTTTAGGATGAGTTCCTTCATTCTTTCAATCTTTTGCATGAATTGGACTTCTTCCCCATCGTTGGGATTTACAAGTTCATTTAAACTTTCTTTTGTTATATTCTCTGATAACCAGGAATTAATTGCATCTGTTTCTTGGTTTTCCCCACTTATTTGCCCTTTGACTTTATTAGCTTTTATGAAAGAGTTGATTCCTATATATAGAAAAACTAAGAACATACCACCCATAACAATATAAGTCAATGTACCATTAAATATACTTATAATTCCCATGGCATTAATGGAAAGTAGAAGAATACCTATTATGGAGATAACTATAAAACTAAAAGCAGATGATTTTAAATCTTTATATTGTTCTTCCTTTTTAACATAAGTCTGTGTTTTTTCAGGTTTTGCTAATGTAGAAGAATCAAATTCTTCCACCTCTGTTTCACAATCCTTACAGACCTCTTCATCAGTAGATATCTTATTGCATTTCGGACATTTTGGCATAATCCTCACCCCTTATCAGTTTATTTTATAGTTACAGTTGAGCCTGTGGCATTTTATGAATTATTCGCTAATTTTAAAGCAATGATATGCTTTTTTCCCCTTCTTTACAAGTAATCGACCTTCGGAATCGAAATCATTCGGTGTAAAGGTTTTATCCAATTCGGTTACTTTTACATCATTTACGGTAACACCGCCTTGCTGTATATTTCTTCTTGCATCGGAGCGTGAAGCTGCCATCTTAGCATCTACTAATAAGGTTATTAAATCTATTCCAGCATTAAATTGGCCGGCAGAATAAGTGGTAGTAGGGATATCTTCGGATATCATATTTCCACCAAATAATGCTCTGGCTGCTTCCTGGGCTTTTGTTGCTTCATCTTCACCGTGTACAATCTTAGTAATTTCGAAGGCAAGTACTTCTTTTGCATAATTAATCTCAGCACCTTTTAAGGCGCCAAGTCTTCTTACTTCATCCATAGGTAAAAAGGTTAATAGTCCTAAGCATTCTTCGACTTTAACATCTTCAATGTTTCTCCAGTACTGATAGAACTCATAAGGTGATGTTTTGTTAGGATCTAGCCATACAGCACCTTTCATAGTTTTACCCATCTTAATGCCTTCGCTGGTAGTAAGAAGTTTGAAAGTTAAGCCAAAAGCTGGCTTTTGCTCTTTCCTACGAATTAAATCAACTCCACCAAGGATATTGGACCATTGGTCATTACCACCTAATTGTAAGGTGCAGCCATATAATTGATTTAATTTTAAGAAGTCGTAAGACTGCATAAGCATATAGTTAAACTCAAAGAAGGTTAAACCTTTCTCCATTCTTTGTTTATAGCATTCTGCAGTTAACATTTTATTTACTGAGAAATGAACACCAACTTCTCTTAAGAAATCAACATAATTTAAATTCAGCAGCCAGTCTGCATTATTAGCAATAATAGCCTTGTCATTATCGAAATCAATAAATCTGGACAGCTGCTTATAGAAGCAATCCGCATTGTGCTGTATGGTTTCCTTGGTCATAATGTTTCTCATATCAGATTTTCCGGATGGGTCGCCAATCATAGTAGTACCGCCACCAAGTAATGCGATTGGTCTGTGTCCTGCTTTTTGCATATGCATCATAGCCATAACGGTTAAAAAGTGTCCAGCTGTTAAACTATCTGCAGTTGCATCAAATCCTATATAAAAGGTTACTTTTTCCTTCCCTAATAATTCTCTGACTTCTTCATGGGTTGTCTGCTCTATAAATCCACGTTCTTTTAAAATATCATATACATTAGTTGACATTTTATTTCCTCCTTCAATAAATTATTTTTATTATAAATGAAATTGTTTTATTTTTCAACGCTATTCTAAATGAAGGTGCATATTCGTGAACAAGTATTGAATATAATAGTACAGATATAAATGAGGAGGATAGCAATGGATCATCAGGAAGATTTTTCAGTACCATCAAGAGCGGAATACATAAAACTTGCAAGAGAGAGTTGCACGAGAAATTTTAATACGCCGGGTTCGAATAGTAAAAATAATACGAAAATGAAGGGCGAGAATAAGAACGCAAGGTTTAACCTATTTGGAAAGAGAGAGTCCACTGATTATTATGATTTTACCCAGGGAGAATTTGATTTATCAAATGGTTCCATGAAGGTGTTTTTAATAAAAACCATATGTGCTTTCATGCTATTTCTGACTGTATTATTAATTGATAAATTGAATATTGAATTCAAAGGAATTAGCAGTGATTCTATAGAGAACCTTGTATCCTCTAATGAGTTTATAGAAGATGCGGAGGATTTCCTTGTATCTTTATTTGATAAAAGTAATGGTAAGTGATTAGGTCCATGCTGCACTTCCTGTAATTTTCCCTAAAATTTGATAAAGACAATGGTAAGTGATTAGAAGGTTATAGTTCAGCCTGTGGCATTAGGAGCAATGTGAATAGACACTTATTTTTATATTATATTTGTCTTTTCCTTCGTAATCAGTTATAATAATGAAGAAATTTTTAATTCATTTTAATTAGACTAAAGTCATAAGCTGATTCACATAAATAATTTATGTTAACCAATGTGTTTTTCAAAAATAGTAACAACTAATTCTTACTTTAGAAAGGCATGGTACTTTAATGAAAAAATTAGCACTATCCGATGAAATCTTATTAACTATAGAAAAACCAGCCAGATATATTGGCAATGAAATTAATATGGTTGAAAAAGATTTGAACAATATAGATATACGCTTTTGCATGTGTTTCCCTGATGTTTATGAAATCGGTATGTCACATCTTGGAATTCAGATACTTTATGATATGTTTAATCGTAGAGAAGATACTTATTGCGAGAGAGTATATTCTCCTTGGGTTGATTTGGACAAGATTATGAGGGAAAAGCAGATTCCTTTATTTGCATTAGAATCTCAAGATACTATTAAGAATTTTGACTTTTTAGGGTTTACCATACAGTATGAAATGTGTTATACCAACATTTTGCAGGTATTAGAATTGTCACAAATCCCAATCTACGCAAAGGATAGAACAGAAGATGATCCTATTGTTTTAGGTGGAGGACCTTGTACCTATAATCCGGAACCAATTGCGGATTTCTTTGATTTTTTCTATATAGGAGAAGGGGAAACCGTTTATAATAAAATATTAGATGTCTATAAAGAGAATAAACTGAAAGGTGGTACCAGAAAAGATTTCTTAGAGAAAGCAGCTGAGATTGATGGTGTTTATGTACCTGCCTTCTATGATGTGGATTATAACGAAGATAACACCATTAAAGCATTTACCAAAAATAATGTTCATGGAAAAGATATTATAAGTAAGCAAGTAGAAATGAACATGAGTGACACCTATTATCCCAAGAAACCATTAGTTCCTTATATTAAGGCAACACAAGACAGAGTAGTCCTTGAAATCCAAAGAGGCTGCATCCGTGGATGCCGTTTCTGCCAGGCAGGTATGGTGTATCGTCCAATTCGTGAGCGTAATATTGAATTCTTAAAAGAATATGCCTGTGAGATGTTAAAAAATACCGGACATGAAGAAATTTCACTAAGTTCTTTAAGTTCCAGTGATTATTCTGCATTGCAGGAATTAGTATATTTCCTAATAGATGAATTTAGCTCAAAAGGTGTCAATATATCTTTGCCATCTCTAAGAATTGATGCATTTGCATTAGACGTTATGAGTAAAGTACAAGATGTTAGAAAGAGTAGTTTAACTTTCGCTCCAGAGGCTGGTTCACAAAGACTACGTGATGTCATTAATAAAGGCTTGACAGAAGAATCCATTCTAAATGGAGCCATGGATGCCTTTAACAGTGGCTGGAATCGTGTAAAACTATATTTCATGTTGGGACTTCCCAGTGAGACGGTAGAAGATATTGAAGGAATTGCAGTTCTTTCTGATAAGATAGCAAGGGAATATTATACCATTCCAAAAGAACAAAGAAATGGTAAAGTTAGCATCGTTTCCAGTACTTCCTTCTTTGTTCCTAAGCCATTTACGCCGTTCCAATGGTCAAGGATGGATACAGCAGAAGAGTATCTTGAGAAACAACATTTATTAAGGGCAAAATTCAATGAGCAATTAAACCGTAAGAGTATTAAATATAACTGGCATGAAGCAGAACTTAGTGTTCTGGAAGGTGTATTTGCAAGAGGTGACAGAAGAGTAAGTAAAGTGATATATGATGCTTACAAAGCAGGATGTCTGTATGATTCCTGGTCAGAGTACTTTAAATATGATTTGTGGGAGAAAGCATTTGAAGATAATCAAATTGATATTGCATTCTACACTAATAGAGAACGAATAAAGGAAGAAATTCTTCCCTGGGATTTCATAGATGCAGGTGTAACAAAAGATTTCTTATGGAGAGAGTATAACCGTGCCATTAATGCTAAGGTAACACCAAACTGTAGAATGGCTTGTTCTAACTGTGGTGCCAAAGTATATGAAGGTGGAGTTTGCTTTGAAGATAGAAAACAGTAAGTTGAAAAATAAAAAGCAATTTTTCAACATCCTGATTACTATGCGTGCTAAAGCATGCAGATGGGAGTTTATATGAAGACAAGAATTAAATTTACAAAATCGGGACCATTAAAGTTTATAGGTCATTTGGATGTGATGAGATATTTTCAGAAGGCTTTTCGCCGTGCTGAATTAGATGTAGAGTATTCTCAGGGATTTAACCCTCATCAGCTTATGTCGTTTGCAGCTCCTTTGGGCGTTGGACTTACAAGTGATGGGGAATACTTAGATCTTCAGCTGAAAACTAGTGATGAGCCTAAGGCTATGATAGATAAAATTAATAAAGCAATGGCAGAAGGTATACAGGTAGTTGACTTTAAGGTGCTTTCAGATGAAAGTAAGAATGCTATGTCTATGGTTTCTGCAGCTGATTATATGGTTTCTGTTAAAGATGGTTATGAATTTATGGGTATGGAGGAATTTAAACAAAAATTCCAAGATTTTTATAATAAAGAGAGCATTGTTATTCTTAAAAAATCTAAGAAAAGCGAAAAAGACGTAGATATTAAGCCATCTATTTATCATATTGGGTTTGACAGGGAAGAATTCTATAAGAATATTGGACAAAGTTTTGATAAAGATAAGAAGAGTGTAGCAGATGCATATGATAATGGTGTTAAAGTTTTTATGCAGGTTGCTACAGGAAGTTCCAATAACTTGAAACCGGAATTGGTTATGGAAGCTTTTTGCCAATATACTGGAATAGAATATAATATATTTGCATATCAGGTGCATCGAATGGAAGTTTATGCAGATTTGGGAACGGAAGAAAATAGGAGTTTGATTGCGCTGGATAAAATGAATGACTAATAAAATAATAGGAAATTAGAACTATTTTACTATGTAAAAGAATATTTATATATATAGAATATTTATATATATAGAATATTTAATATATATGCAGTACTTTTCATTGGATAAACTAAATTTAGACTTTTGACACTCAAATCAATATTAATGTTATATAAAAATTAAATTACTGGAGTCTCTATGAACAACAAATTAATCATTACAAAACAAGACAATCGAATAATATCAGCTATTTATGAAGGTAATGATATGGTTCAGGTAAATATTGACCATACCGATAATATAAGCGTCCTTGGTAACATCTATATTGGCAAGGTTAAGAATATTGTGAAAAACATTAATGCTGCCTTTATTGAAATAGGTGATGGAAAGATGTGTTATCTTTCGTTGGAAGAAAACCTGCATCCCATATACACTAAGCCTAAACTTACGGACAAATTGGTGGTTGGAGATGAATTGATTGTTCAGATTTCAAAGGAAGATATTAAGACCAAAGCCCCCGTAGTTACCACTAATATAAACTTTACAGGTAAATATGTGGTTTTGATTCATGGCAGGTCTATGGTTGGAATTTCTTCCAAGATAGAAGATGATGAAGAGCGAAAACGTTTGAAAAATTTAATGAAAGCATTTAAGGAAGATTCTTATGGTTTTATTGTTCGAACAAATGCGGTTCACATGGGGGAAGAACGTATTCATGAAGAAATCATGTTTCTAAAGAAAAAATATGAAGAGTTAAAACAATTCGGCGTTCATAAAAGTCTATTTTCCTTGCTATATCAGAACCCACCAGGATATATTTGTGATATTCGGGATGGATATGCAGAACGAATTGATGAAATTGTTTCAGATGATGCCGAAATCTATAATAATATGAAAGAGTATTTGGAAAATTATCAAAAAGAGGATTTGGGTAAACTTCATTTATATAAGGATGATATGATTTTATTAAAAAATCTTTATAGCATCAACACCAAACTGGAAAAGGGACTAAACGAAAAAGTTTGGTTAAAAAGTGGTGCAACTTTAATCATTCAGCCCACAGAAGCGTTAACAGTCATTGATGTTAATACTGGTAAAGCGATTAGCGGAAAAAAGAATGTAGAGGAAACTTTCTTTAGAGTAAACATGGAGGCAGCTCAGGAAATAGCAAAGCAAATACGTTTAAGAAACTTGTCTGGCATCATTATCATAGATTTTATTGATATGAGTAAGCAGGAGTACAAAGTTAAATTAATGAAGGTTCTGGAAGAGTTATTCCGGAAGGATCCTATTAAGACTACTTTAGTTGATATGACTGCTTTAAATCTGGTTGAAGTAACGAGAAAAAAGGTAAGAAAACCCTTACATGAACAAATTTTATAAAGAAAAGACATAGTAACTAAAAGAACATCATTTGAAACCAGTATCATTGCTATAAAAAAGCATTTGCCGAATTAGGAACGTAATGCTACCTTGGTAAGGTCAAGGTGTAATTGAAACAATCAAGATTGATATAATAACTTTATGAAAGCTATACAAAAGGATAGAGGAATTATGATAAAAACAAATGCAATGCGCTTACTTGATCAAGCGAAGATTGAATACCAATCCATAGAATATGAAGTGGATGAAAATAATTTGGCTGGCGTGCATGTTGCCAGTCAGACAGGAGTGCCTGTAGAACAAGTTTTTAAAACCTTAGTAGCCAAAGGCGAGAAAAAAGGAATTATGGTTTTTTGCATACCGGTAAATATGGAATTGAATTTGAAAAAAGCTGCAGCTATAGTTGGAGATAAGAAAATTGAAATGATTCATGTAAAAGATTTATTAGGGTTAACTGGATATATACGAGGCGGTTGTTCTCCAATAGGTATGAAGAAAAAATATCCTACCTACATTGATGAAACTGCAATTCTTTTTGATACAATTGCAGTTAGTGCAGGTATTAGAGGGTGCCAGCTCATCATAAATCCAGAAGAACTTATTGAATATATTAATGCTGAAATTTGTGATATTACAGAATAATTTCATATTGATTAAAGGGGATGAGGCTGTTGCAAAACTGTCGTTCTGAATCCAATAGGTTGTCATTCCAATCCCAATATATTATCATTCCGAGCCCAAAGATTGTCATTCCGAGCCCAAAGATTGTCATTCTGAGCCCAAGGGGCGAAGAATCTCATTTTGAAGTGGGATTCTTCGGGCTAAAGCCCTCAGAATGACAAGGTTTGCTCAGAGCGGCAAGGTTTGCTTAGAACGGCAAGGTTTGCTTAGAATGGCAAGGTTTGCTCAGGATGACATGCTTTTATATCAATGACATTTTTACTTTGCAACAACCCCATTCATTACCAGTTATTAATCTATAAAGCAATGACAACTTTGCTTAATAAGATAATAAATAAAACAGAATAGTGAAATAAACATCAATGCTATAAATGCTCCACCAAATAGCATAAGGGTAAATGTGAAAATTGTAACAATTTTAAAGCAAACAAAGAGAGCTATTATTGAAAATAACAAAGTTAAAATAGCACCGATTACAGAAAAGAAACCATGTTCACATATTGCCCTTACTTCTCTTTCTCCTCTTTTAGGTAATCCATTTGACATTACTAATACAACTAAAAATATTATAACTAAAGCGATTGCAGCTAGTATAATAAAAGGTATAGTAAATTTGTGATAAAATGGATTCTTGAAACAATATAGCAATGCAATGCCGATTCCTATCAAAGTACTAATGATAGTTGCTATTACATTACCTAATGAAATCCTCATGAAAACACCTCCATATTTTGATATAAATGATAAATGAATCCTTATCATAATGACGTGTACTACTAAAACAAAATTATTCATGGTATATTATATGTAGAATAGTGTCGTATTGTGAAAGTTGCAGCTACAGTTGTGGCATCTCACCTCCCTATTTGCCTTACCGTCGTGGGTTCAGACCGCTCCGCTTTACAAAATCCACTCGGACGGTCTGCGCAAAAGAGAGATGGCATTTCACAGGCAGAACTGTAACCGGCGAGAAAAAAACGAAAAAATACAAAATAAAATATTCTTGAAAATCGTTGACAAACACTTCGTTCTATGCTAGTATTACTTAGTGTGCCGCACAGCGAGGTCTAAAGTTCTGTTCATTTTTATAAAGTGTCAGACACCATAGTTGGCGAGTAATGATAATAGGAGGTGCCATATGTACGCAATTATAGCAACAGGTGGTAAACAGTACAAAGTAGCCGAAGGCGATATCATTAAAGTAGAAAAGCTTGGTGTAGAAGCTGGTGAAACTGTTACATTTGATCAAGTACTTGTAGTAAATAACGGGGAATTAGTAGTAGGAAATCCTACAGTTGCTAATGCCAGCGTTTCTGCAAAGGTTGTTGAAGAAGGCAAGAACAAGAAAGTTATTGTCTACAGATACAAGAGTAAAACCGGATATCACAAGAAAAATGGTCACAGACAGCCATATACTAAGGTAAAGATTGAAAAAATCAATGCATAATACTAAGTTGGTAGAGATATGATTAAAGTATCTATGTATAATAATGAAGAAGGTAAGATTATAGGGTTTCGATGCTGTGGACATGCCGAGTTTGCAGAAAGCGGACAGGATATTGTATGTTCAGCAGTTTCAGCGCTAGTAATCAATACCATGAATTCTATTGAAAGTTTTACTGGGGATACCTTTGAATATAAGGAAAACGAGAAAAATGGAATGATAGATTTCAAAATTATTTCAGGTCTTAGTAATGAGTCAAGTTTATTACTCAATTCTTTGTTCCTTGGTTTACAAGGGATACAAGAAGAATATGGTCAAGAATATATCAAATTTGTAGAACAGAACAAGTGAAAACAAGTTCTGTGTCACTATCAAGGAGGTGTAGGTTATGTTAAAGATGAACCTTCAGTTTTTCGCTCA
>CALDJN010000135.1 GCA_937901695.1 uncultured Anaerocolumna sp. | reverse complement strand
TCTAGAGGCTATTACATTGACCCCGGTGCCTAGAATATTTTCTATAATCACATCTCCAACTTTAATAGGTGATGTTACAACAATTTTGTTAATAACATCCATGGCTTCAAATATTTTTTCTTTTGGTATTGCCGTTTGGGTACGGACTGGTAAGCGGGGAAGGAAACCGTTTTTAATAACTACCGTAGAGGTTAGTACACGGGTGGGTTCAGTTAATTCTTTGATGGCATAGGCAGTACCTCGTTTGCATTGATTACCTTCTACTAACCAGCCTCCGCTTTCTGTCTTTGTCACTTCTAACCGGCAGCCCATAGGGCAGTTGATGCAGATTAATTTATGTTTTTCCATTATGCTTCCTCCTTTACTTCGATGGTTAAGTATTCAAAGGATTTACCAGCTATGCTGTCTACAGGTAGAGTTAAATGTTCCATTTCTCCTGGTGCAAGATTACGTTTCTTGATTTCTTTAATTACTTCATCGTCACCTTTCATGACTAATTTTACATTTTTATACACATTACGAACTCTTAAGAACAGTTCTAAGCCTTTTTCAACATTTTCTAACCGGACTGTTTGTGGAACTATGTAAGATACACCGTTTAAAGGCTTTGTTTTAAAGGTTTGACCATTATTTGATAATTTACCCTGAATGTATTTCGCTGCACCTTTTCCTGCTCTGCGGCTTTCCTCTGTAACGAAGTCTACCAAATCGTGAACATGGACTACATTGCCACAGGCAAATATTCCATCTCTTGAGGTTTCCATAGATTCATTTACAAGTGGTCCATTGGTATGAGGGTCAATTTCTGCTCCGGCTTGGACTGTTAATTCATTTTCTGGAATTAATCCAACAGAAAGCAGTAAAGTATCACAATCATAGTCAATTTCTGTACCAGGTATTGGTTTCCTGTTTTGGTCTACTTCTGCAATGGTAACTCCTTCTACCCGTTTATTACCTTTAATATTGATTACAGTATGGCTTAAATATAATGGAATATTAAAATCATCCAAACATTGTACGATGTTACGGGTTAATCCGCCAGAGAAAGGAAGTACTTCAACTACAGCCAGCACCTTTGCTCCTTCCAAGGTCATTCTTCTTGCCATAATAAGACCAATATCTCCGGAACCCAGGATTACCACTCGTTTACCAACCATGTAACCTTCCATGTTAATGTACCGTTGTGCAGTACCTGCAGTAAAGACACCGGAAGGTCTTGTTCCTGGAATGTTTATGGCTCCAGCTGTACGTTCTCGGCAGCCCATAGATAATATAACTGCTTTTGCCTGAATAGTAATATAACCATCTTTTTGATTAATTGCATGGATTATTTTATCATTGGTTATATCAAGAACCATTGTATCCAATTTATATTCAATGTTCATAGACATTAATTCAGCGATGAATCTTCCTGCGTATTCCGGACCGGATAATTCTTCATTAAATATATGTAATCCAAAACCATTGTGGATACATTGCTGTAAGATGCCTCCCAGTTCTCGGTCCCTTTCTATTACAAGGATTTTCTGAACACTATTATTCCTGGCTTCTATGGCAGCAGCCAAACCGGCTGGCCCTCCGCCAATTACCACAAGATCATAATTTTCCATGTTAACCTCAATTCTGGCGCTTAACGCCTTTTAATAATGAATATTTATTTGTGCACCTGTACAAATTGCTGGTTGTAAAAGCAATGTTTTATAACCTAATCTTCATTAACTATTTTTATGCAAATAATATTAGATTGCGTTTCATGATTATTCTTCGTTCTTTGTTTTTCCAGTTAAGATGTAAGCTTCTGTACTGTCGTAGGGAACGTCTGCTTCATCAATTCCTAATTCTCTTGCTAATATCTCAACTACACGGGGACCGCAAAAACCACCCTGACAGCGGCCTGCTCCAGGTCTTACTCTCTTTTTAACAGCTTTAACCGAGTTAGCGCCTGCTTTACGATGGATGCAGTCAATAATTTCTGCTTCTGTTACGGTTTCACATCTGCAGATAACTTTTCCGTAAAGGGGATTTTCTTTGATTAATTGTTTCTTTTCTTCCTCTGGTAATTCATTAAAACGAACTACTTTTCTTCTCCTTGGGTTAAAATTAATCTTTGGAGTTAAGCCACCAGCTATGCTGTTCACTAATTCCACCACATATTTTGCAACTGCAGGTATTGAGGAAAGACCCGGTGATTCAAAGCCTGCCACATTAATAAATCCTCTGGCACCTTTGGCTTCTTCAATAATAAAATCTCCTGAATCACTGTTTGCTCTTAATCCAGCGAAGGAACGAATTACTTTGTTATAAGGTATAGCAGTGGAAGATAATAAACTTGCTTCTTTAACAAATTCTAAGCATTTCGCTTCGGTAGACACACAGTCTTTATCATCTACGTATTCTGAGTCAGGGCCTATTAAATAATTACCATGTACCGTTGGTGCAATTAGTACACCTTTGCCCTTATCAGTTGGACATTGGAAGATAACATGATTTACAAGATCAATTCCTTTATCTAATACATAATAGTTCCCTTTTTTGGGACGAATCTTAAAATATGGTTCTGCAACCATGTTATTGATGGTGTCCGTATGTACGCCTGCACAGTTGATTACATACTTTGCAGTATAATCACCTTTATCTGTTATTATGGTATAGCTTCCATCTTCTTTTTTAATATCTGTTACGGTAGTTTCAAGCTTAAGTTCTGCACCATTTTCTATTGCATTTTCTGCCAAAGCGATGGCTAACTCCCAAGGTGATATAATGCCTGCCGTTGGTGCATATAGTGCAGAGTAAACCGTATCATTTAAATGAGGTTCCATCTCAAGTACTTCATCATGGGTTAATATTTTCATATCAGGAACGTTGTTCTTAAGTCCATTTTCATATAAACCCTGTATAGTTTTATGATCTGTTTCATCAAACCCGATTACCAGGGAACCAATCCGTTTAAAAGGTACATCTAACTCGTCACATATTTCATCATACATTGCATTACCTGGCGCATTAAATTTGCCTTTTAAGAGTTTGGCTTTTGCATCATAGCCTGCATGGATAATTGCACTGTTTGCTGCTGTTGTTTCATTACCTATGTCATTTTCCCTATCTATCATTAGAATTTTTAATTGATACCTGGATAATTCTCTTCCAATAAAGGTACCAGCTACACCAGCACCAATAATTGCAACATCATACATCTTGTTACCTCCTCATTGCTAAAAGAACGTAAAAAAGCCACACAAAATCATGCTACCTGGTAGCATACTTTGTGTGGCATCTCTTAGTCTCTTGCCATATTATTTATTTACTCTATTATAGCACCGATTTTGGGATAAGTAAAGGTGAAAATTGCAAAAAAGTTTTGTAGTAAACCGAACATACTATCGACTTTTTCTTCCCTATATGTTACAGTATATTCACGGTAACAGGAAAAGGTCAATTCATTGATCCAAGGATAATTATGAGTGTTTGCCCTTCATTTATTTTATGAAGGAGGTGAACTTTCCAAGGAATACATATAGAAAGAGGAGTGAGTAGATACTAACATTTGACAAGTACCAAAATAGGATGTAAGATAAAAAGATACTTGTAATAAATTACATATTTTATTCACTTACCACGGTTTTTCTTGGCAAAATCCAAGAAATCATACCGCTTGGCAAGATATTTAGAAATACAAAGTTCATGTAAGGCATTTAACCAATATGGAGATGCCCGCTGATGGATGCTGTATTTCACACAAATATTACTACCAGGAGGGAAAACAATGATTCAAGTGGAACATATTAACAAGACCTTTCAGGTCGCAAGGCGTAATGCTGGTTTTTTAGAGGCTTTTAAGAGCCTATTTAATAAACAGTATGAATGCGTAAAGGCACTGAATGACCTATCATTTACCATAAATGATGGTGAGATGGTTGGGTACATAGGGCCTAACGGTGCAGGCAAAAGCAGTACAATTAAAATCTTAAGTGGAATTCTGACACCTGACAGTGGAACTTGCATGATAAACGGAAGAATACCGTGGAAAGATCGAGTTGCTCATGTGCAGGATATCGGCGTTGTCTTCGGACAACGTTCTCAACTCTGGTGGGATGTTCCGGTAATTGATTCCTTTGAATTACTAAGAGATATTTATAAGATTCCAATTAGTAAGTATAAGGATAAATTAGAAGAACTAATTACCCTATTAAATCTGGAGAAAATCATTAAAACCCCAACGAGACAACTGTCCTTAGGGCAGAGAATGCGTTGTGAAATTGCAGCTTCTTTATTACATAATCCCAAGATATTATTTCTTGACGAACCTACCATTGGACTTGATGCAGTATCTAAAATTGCTGTACGTAATTTTATACTAGACATGAATAATCGGCATAAGACAACGGTTATTTTGACCACTCATGATATGCAGGATATTGAGGCTTTGACCAAAAGGATTATTCTAATTGGTAAAGGAAAAATTCTATTAGATGGTAGTCTTCAGGATATGAAAAAACGTTTTGTAGGAAACAAAAGATTAATCTTAGAATATTCTGGACCAGACATACAATTGTGTAAAGGGATGTCTTTATTTGAGGCCGAAACAGTTTGTAATTATGTTAAAGGAACTTGTGGTTCTTTAAATAAGCATATCACTATCGATATTGATACGGATAAAATACAAGTATCAGAAGCAATTGGGATATTATCGACCCAAGCAGATATAAAAGATATTTCCATATCAGAAGCCTCTATTGATGAAGTTGTTGTTAAACTTTATAAAGAGTATGAAATATAGGAGGTATCAGCTTGAAAAAATATATCTCTTTCTTTCGCTTACGATTTATATATGGACTTCAGTACAGAGCAGCAGCTTTAGCAGGAATCGCAACTCAATTTACCTGGGGGATGCTTGAAATTTTGCTATTTAAAGCTTTTTATGAAGAAGGCAGTAGCGAATTCCCAATGGCCTTTTCAGCACTTGTTTCGTATATTTGGATGCAGCAAGCTTTCCTATCTTTATTTATGACATGGTTTTTGGAAAATGAAATATTTGATTCTATTAAGAATGGAAATATTGCATATGAACTGTGCAGGCCCATTGATTTATACAATATGTGGTTTGTAAGAAGTATGGCAAACAGATTGTCCAAGGCAGTATTAAGAAGTATGCCTATTCTAGTGATTGCAGCTATTATACCGGAACCCTATAGGCTTCATTTACCTATAGATTTCGTTGCAGGCATATGGTTTTTGATTACTTTGATTTTGGGCTATCTGGTTGTGGTTGCATTCTGTATGTTAGTCTACATTAGTACATTTTTTACCATATCTCCTATGGGAGTCCGGATTGTAGCGATTTCCGTAGTAGAGTTCTTTTCGGGTGCAGTGATCCCTTTGCCATTCTTACCCGATAAAATAAGGATGGGTTTCGAACTCCTTCCTTTTGCCTCCATGCAAAATGTTCCTTTGCGTATATACAGCGGTGATATAGCAGGGGCTGATATATATGAAAAAGCAGCGTTACAGTTATTCTGGCTTGTAATATTAGTAGGTACAGGTAAATTGTTAACAAAAAAGGCCACCAAAAAAGTGGTTGTGCAAGGAGGGTGAAGGTTGAAAGAAAATAAAAATATAGAAGGAATGCCACATCATAATTCTTTCAACCGGAGATTTGTGCTATGCACAAAGTCTCCAGACTTTGAAAGGGCATGGTTATAAGAATGAAATTATATTTACGCTACTTTTCCATACATTTAAAGAGTATCATGCAATATAAAACCTCCTTTTTACTAACGGCCATAGGACAATTTTTAGTTTCTTTTAATGTATTTTTAGGAGTTTATTTTATGCTCCATAGATTTTATAAAATCAAAGGTTTTACTTTTAGTGAGGTTCTCCTTTGTTTTTCTATCTTGTTAATGGGATATACGTTAGCTGAATGTTTTGCAAGAGGTTTCGACTCATTTTCCTCTACCATTAGTAACGGAGATTTTGACCGGATTATGGTAAGACCAAGTAATGTAATGCTGCAGGTACTTGGCAGTAAAATTGAATTTACCAGAGTCGGAAGAATGCTTCAAGCAATAGTCATGTTTATATATGGTATTCATAATAGTTATGTAAATTGGAACTTTGCTAAAATTATGACGGTAATATTTATGATTCTGGGTGGAGCAGTTTTATTTACAGGAATATTTATTATCTATGCGGCGCTTTGCTTCTTTACAATAGAGGGGCTGGAGTTTATGAACATATTTATAGATGGTGCCAGAGAATTTGGAAAATACCCTGTAAACATATATGGGAAAAGAATACTTCAAATTACCACTTTTATTGTTCCTTATGCTCTTATTCAGTATTATCCTTTATTATATTTATTAGATAAGAATGCAAAATCCTGGTATATGTTTTTACCTCTCCTTGCAGTATTATTTATAATACCTTGCTATTTATTTTGGAAGGTTGGTATAAAGCATTATAAATCTACTGGATCATAATAATTGAACTATAACGGATAAATAAAAGCTTAAGTACCGACTGTTGACAAATTAAAAACCTCGTGCTATGCTAAAATATATTAAAAATG
>CALDJN010000134.1 GCA_937901695.1 uncultured Anaerocolumna sp. | reverse complement strand
GAAGAAGTTCATCTATTAGGATATTTCATTGATTATAAGTTATCTGATATAATTAATGTAACCAAAGTATTAAAGGAAGAAAGATATTTAAGAGGTATTAAAATCATTTCAAAATTAAATAATATTGGAATCAATATATCTGTTGATGAAGTCAAAAAAAATATTAAGGGAAGCCTCATAGGGAGACCTCATATTGGTAGAACATTGATTGAAAAAAAATATGTAAGGAGCATGGAAGAAGCTTTTAATAAATATTTAGGGAAAAACAAACCAGCTTATGTAGAAAGATTCAAGCTTGAAACATCTAAGGCAATAAACTTAATCCATAAAGCAAATGGATTAGCTGTACTTGCTCATCCAGGACTGATTAAGAAAAAAAACATAATTAATGATTTGATAGCACAAGGTATTGATGGCATAGAGGTGATTCATTCTAAACATTCTCATAAAGATGTTTTGGATAATATAGATTTGGCTGACGCTTATGGCCTTTTTAAGACAGGTGGTTCAGACTTTCATGGCGATAAGCGAAACGGAGAATATATTTTGGGCAATTATTACATAAATTTAAATCATATAGAAGAAATGAAAGGGAGGATTCACATTGGCAAACTATAAAGGAGAAAGAAATAGACAGTTCCCTTCAAAAATAAGTACTACATCCTTTGTTAAACTGTATATTTTGCACTTATTAAAGGAAAAAAGTTATTATGGCAATGAAATAATCGATGAGATAAAAGCCAGATTGAACAATAAATGGGAGCCAAGCCCCGGCATGGTTTATCCATTACTTAGGGAACTTGAAGAAGAAGGTTATGTAACCGGTTGGTGGGAAGAACCAGATAAAAGGTCAATAAGACGTTATAAACTTACAGACGCCGGGTATGAACACTACAAAATAATATTATTGCAATACAAAACTATTTTCGAAGATTCAATGTCTATAATAAAAAGTGTCTTAAGAGATATATATGGAATAAAATATTGACTATTATTTAACATTTTCAAGAAGGAAATTTTAAATTTATATAGAAGTTTACTATAAATATATTAAATAATGGAGGTAGTAAAATGAGTTACATATTATCAAAAAAGGCTCTGCAAATATCCCCTTCTGTTACATTGGAAATAACAGCAAAAGCAAAAGCTATGAAGGCAAAAGGAATCGATGTAGTAAGCTTTGGGGCTGGGGAACCTGATTTTGAAACACCAAGCAATATTAAAGACGAAGGGATAAACGCTATAAAAAGTGGCAAAACAAGATATACACCTGCATCGGGAATAGTAGAACTTAAGGAAGCAATTTGCAATAAATTTAATAATGACAACAATCTTTTATATAAATCAGGTAATATTGTTATATCAAATGGAGCGAAACAATCCATTTACAATGCTTTATTGGCAATAATAAATCCTGAAGATGAAGTCATTGTTCCTGTTCCATATTGGGTTAGCTATCCCGAATTAATCAAACTAGCAGATGGAAAACCTGTTTTAATTAAAACCAAAGAAGAGAACAGTTTTAAATACGAAATGAACGATTTGAATAAAGCATTAACAAGTAAAACAAAAGCAATAATATTAAATAGCCCTAACAACCCTACTGGCTCAATTTATAGCAAAGAAGAATTAGCAGAAATTGCAGATTGGGCAGTTAAAAATAATATTTTTGTTATATCTGATGAAATATACGAAAAACTAGTTTATGATACGGAAAAACATATAAGCATTGCATCCTTAAATGATGAAATAAAAAATTTAACCATTGTTGTCAATGGTATGAGCAAAGCTTATGCTATGACAGGTTGGAGAATAGGATATGCAGCAGCAAATGAAGATATTGCAAAGTTAATGAGCAATATACAAAGCCATGCTACATCAAGTCCATGCTCAATATCGCAATATGCAAGCGTAGAAGGGCTAGTTGGCGATCAAAGCAGCGTAGAATATATGAAAAAGCATTTCGAGGAAAGAAGAAATGTTATGGTTGATATGGTCAATTCTATAGAAGGATTGAGCTGTAGAAAGCCTAAAGGGGCTTTTTATGTAATGGTAAATCTTAAGAACATTAAAGGAAAAACCATAGCTGGAATGAAAGTGGAGAGTTCTCTAGACTTCGCAAAGCTATTATTAGACAAAGTAAAAGTTGCAGTAATTCCAGGTATTGCCTTTGGTGATGATGATTATATCAGATTATCTTATGCTACATCAATGGAAAACATCAAAGAAGGACTTAGAAGAATAAAACAAATCGTAGAAGAAAAATAATTCATATATAAGTATGAAGCTAGGGTGATGTTAACATAATTATATTATGTTAACATCACCCTTAATTTAAAAAGGATATAATTCATATTAAACAAAAGAATTGATAGTTGTCCATAATATTATTATGTTAACTTGTAATTCTTTTGCTTTTTTATTTGTAAATTATATGCAACAATATGCAAGAAGTACCATTGCATGTTATATGGATTGATAAAAATAATCGAAAAACAGGGTATATCTAATTAAACATGTATATGCACGATTTAGCGAATATTAATTATATATAGACCAATAGCATTAAAACATATTTAGAAACGCCGTATAGGTCAAATTAAGAGGTCGTTTTAAATGCAAATGTAGTTTTTGCATTAATAATATATAATTTTTTAATAGCGCGGATAAAAGTAAAAAAATCTTATTTAATATAAATAAAGAAGGAATTCTAAAAGTTTTATAGAATATATCATTAGTCACAAAATATACATTTTGTGACTAATGATTATAGAAAGGAGTTAACTATGGAGAATATGCCTTTAATATTGGAAGACTATTTCAATTACATGGAAACAATTCGTGGCAAATCACCAAATACAGTGAAAGAATATTTCTTTGATTTAAGAACCTTCTTTAGATTCCTGAAAGTCAGATATAGAATGGTAGAAAAAAATACACCTTTTGAGGATATCGATATAACCGATATAGATATAAAAACAATACAAAAGGTTACTATCCAAGACCTTTATGCTTATATATCCTTCGTAGATAAAATTAGAGGCAATGGCAACTATGCAAAATCTCGGAAAGTAGCTAGTATTAGATCATTTTTTAATTATTTAAAAACAAAAGTTAAACTGATAGATGAAAATCCTGCCATTGGTCTAGAATTCCCTAAAACCGACATTAGACAACCAATATATCTGACTTTAGAGGAAGCAGAAAATCTTCTTAATTCCGTCAGTACAAATACTATTGAAGAATACAAAAAGAGAGACTATGCAATCATAACTCTCTTCTTAAACTGTGGAATGCGTTTATCTGAACTTGTAAGCATTGATGTTGATAAAATTAGGAACGATACTTTAACGGTCATCGGGAAAGGTAACAAAGAACGTACAATTTATTTAAATGAAGCTTGTATTGATGCAGTTACGGATTATATGTCTGTACGTCCTAAAGTTTCTAATGATGAAAAAGCCTTGTTCATAAGTAAAAGAAAAAATAGAATCAGTACTAGAGCTGTTCAGCATATGATTGATAAATATTTGAAATTATCAGGCTTAGATACTCATGTATATTCAACTCACAAGCTAAGGCATACTGCTGCTACTTTGATGTACAAGTATGGGAATGTAGATATAAGAGCGCTGCAAGAAATATTAGGGCACGAAAATGTATCTACGACACAAATATATACCCATATCGATGATGAAAGATTAAGAGATGCGGTCAAGAGCAACCCCCTTGCCAAATGGAAAAATAAGTAGAGGATTTTTGCTATATCCTCTACTTATTTTCATTAGTTATAGGAATTTTGATTATATCTCCTGGATATATGTATTCTTCTGCTAAGTTATTAAACCTCATAATTTCATACACCATTTTTCTTGTATCGTATTTTTGAGGTTTATTCTCTAGCGCTATTGTCCAAAGTGTATCCCCCTTCTCTATTTTTATTTCTACATACCTGCTTTCGTATTCTGAACTATATACATTGTTTTTATTAAATAATGCAAAGACTATTAAAACCGGTATTAGCATTGTTGTTAAAACAAAGGCAAAAAATTTTTTCCTATTTACTATTCTAGCTTTTTTCTTTTTCATATACTCACCCCAAAACTTATGTTCGATTAACTTTATTATATGCGAACATAAGTTCCCTGTCAAGGGTTTTTTGAAAATAATCGAACTTACGTTTGAATTATTATTTTCTATATGTTATAATTAATTTAACTTTTAGTACTAGTTCCCTTTTCTTTATGTATGAAAAATAATTGATGCGATTAATATATGTGAGGTGTTATAAGTGTACGAAGATTTATCTCAAAAACAAATTGAAATATTAGAATTTATTAAAATGGAAATACAAAAAAAAGGCTATCCACCTGCAGTTAGAGAAATATGTAACGGTGTAAGCTTAAAATCCACCTCTACGGTCCATAGCCATTTAGAAAAGTTAGAACATAAAGGATATATTAGAAAAGACCCTACTAAACCAAGAGCGATTGAAGTTTTAGATAGATTTGATATGCCTATTAATAAAAATGTAGTTAACGTTCCAATAGTCGGTAAAGTTACGGCTGGTCAACCAATTCTAGCTGTAGAAAATATTGAAGATACTTTCCCTGTACCTAAGGACTTAGTTGATGAAAACAATGTGTTTATGCTTAAGATTCAAGGAGAAAGCATGATTGATGCTGGTATATATGATGGAGATTTTGTTTTGATAAAACAACAAAGCGATGCTATTAACGGAGAAATTGTAGTTGCTCTTTTGGAAGATTCAGCAACAGTCAAAAGATTCTTCAAAGAAAAAGATTATATTAGATTACAACCAGAAAATCAGTTCATGTCCCCTATTATTACAAAAGACGTGAAAATATTAGGAAAGGTCATTGGATTATTTAGAAAAATGTAAGCTGGCTACTTAGCCAGCTTTGTTTTATCAATTAAATTGTTTTCATATAAATTGTTTAAGCTTTTCATTAAACCAAGTTTGCAATGTTCATAAGTTAAACCACCCTGATAATATGCGAAATAAGGTTCCCTCATTGGACCATCTGCACTTAACTCTATTGATGAGCCCTGCACAAATCCACCAGCTGCCATAATAACTTTATCTTCATATCCGGGCATATCCCATGGCTCAGGAGTAACGTATGAATCTACTGCAGAGGCGCTTTGTATACCTTTACAAAATTCTACGACTCTCTCTTCGTTTTCAAATTGGATACCCTGTATTATATCACTTCTAATATCATCCACATCAGGTACAACCTTAAATCCTAATTCCTTATATACCTTAGCTATCAATAAGGCACCTTTTACTGCCTCAGATACAATATGAGGAGCTAAAAAGAAACCCTGTAGTGTATTTCTGGTTGT
>CALDJN010000133.1 GCA_937901695.1 uncultured Anaerocolumna sp. | reverse complement strand
CCTATGCGAGCGCAACAGTAGATGCAAAAACAGGTAAACTAATATCTTTCAATTCTAGTGTGAAAGATTCTTACTATTATGGATTAGAAGGAAAGGCAATACCTAAAATTAAATACAGCAAAAAGCAAGGGCAGACTATTTTAGAAAGTTTTCTAAAAACCCAAGTTCCAAGCTTATACAAGAACACAGCGTTAACTAATAATGATGGTTCTTATATAATTGGTTATAAAGGTGGGAAGGAAATCTACGGTGGATATTATTACAATTATGAAAGAACTCATGAAAAAATAAGTTATCCATACAATGGAATATATGGCGCAGTAGATGGTGTAACCGGTAAAATATACAACTTCTCTTACAACTGGGATGAAAATGTTGAATTTGAATCACCAAATAATATTATATCTGCCAAGAAAGCATATGAATACTATGTTTCCAATGATGCTTTGGGTTTAATATATGAAATTAACAATATTCATAGTAATAATGATAAAGCTAAAATTCAAGAAAATCCTAACTCTTATTCAGTAAAAAGTGAAATTAGATTAGTATACAGAAATGATTTATCTCCAGCTTACATTTCACCATTTACAGGTAAACAGATAGACAATGAAGGAAAAGAGTATGTTGAAAGTGCTGGTAAATATTCCTACAGCGATATTAAGGGACATAAGTCAGAAAAAAATATTCTTCTGCTAGCTGAATTAGGGGTTGGATTTGATGGTGGCAAATTCTACCCGGACCAAGCAATTACTAATAAGGAATTAAACGAATTCTTTACTAAATTAAACTACTATTATGATAAACAATATGAATTGAAAAATAATTCTTCTAATATTACACGTATAGAAGCTGCAAAATTCATAGTTCAGGTATTAGGTTATGACAAAGTGGCACAGTTAAAAGGTATTTATAATACCACCTTTGCAGATCAAAACCAATTATCAGAATCTAATGCAGGATATGCAGCAATTGCATGTGGTTTCGGTCTTATCACAACCAATGATAGGAATGAATTTAGACCAAATGAAAATTTAACACGTGGGGAAGCTGCAGATATGATGTTAACATTACTTTCTGCAAAATAAACGATTTGGTGATTTGGTGCCAGGCACCAAACTGAAGCCGTTGCAAAACTGTCGTTGTAAGGGGCTGTCGTAATTTGGTGCCAGGCACCAAATTAATACTGTTGCAAAACTGTCATTCTGAGCCTAATTTAGCTTTGCTAAATTGGGCGAAGAATCTCATTTCAAGGCGAGATTCTTCGAGCTAAAGCTCTCAGAATGACATTTTAATTTGAGATTCTTCTAGCATAATTCAGCAAGCTGAATTTGCTCTCAGAATGACAGCTTTTATTTTGCAACAGCCCTCTTTTAGGTGCCAGGCACCATCTGGCACCACCAACTTAACTAACCTAATCAACTTAACCAACCTACCCCATAACCAGCCTAACTAATTTAACTTTCACCTTTCTTATATTTGTACTTTTTCTTCTTTGATTTTTATGATAAAATAGTAATAAGAATAAATCGCAGCTTATGAAGAGCAAAAGGAGAAATGTAATGAACAATTTATTTAACATGGATAATGGGGTCTTTAACTTCTTGGGAAAGATGTGGGATATAATTTTTATTAGTATTATATGGGCATTGTTATGTATTCCTATTGTAACCATAGGTCCTGCCACTACGGCACTATATTATGCAGTGGTAAAAGTAATCAGAAGAGAAAGGGGATATTTATTACGTGAATATTTTCATTCTTTTAAAACCAACTTTTTTAGTGGTTTGATACTTGGTATTATTTTGATGGCGGTATATTTTATATTATATATAGATTTTAATTTTGCAAAAACCATAGAAAATCCTAATACAAAATTTGTTTTTTTAGCTATCTTTACTGCTTTTACATTTATTATATTATGTGGAACCGTTTATGTATTTCCGATTTTATCAAGATTTACAATGGGAAAGCTGCAAATTCTAAAAACATCTCTACTGATATCTGTTAGGCATTTGCCAACAACTATTCTTATGCTGGTTATTGTTGGACTTTTTGCTTTTGTAGTATGGATAATTCCTATCTTTATATTTATTTTGTCAGGAACTTGTATTTTATTATGTTCTTTCCCACTGGAAAAGGTATTAAAGAAATATATTCCTAAGGCAGAAGACGGGGATGAAACTAAGGTAGACGCCTGGTATTTAGAATAAGAAAGTATAGGAAAAGCTAATTGATTCACTGTTACAATTTAACTTAAGCAAATACATAAGATATATTTAAATCTATGTTCATATTCTGTAATTAAAATAACAGGAGGATTCCTATGGAAACACTTTACAAATTATTGGATTGGGATGGGATGAAAGCAATAATTCATTCAGAACATGATAATCCACATAGTATTCTGGGAGCACATGAAACAAAATATGGAGTTTTGATTCAAGTATATATTCCCACTGCAAAAGAGATATCTGTTAAATTAACCAATAGCCAAAAAACGTATAAGATGGAGAAAGTCAGACTCTCTAATAAGGAGGAAAATATTGAACTTTTTGAGGAAGAGGGCTATTTTGCTGTTTTGCTGCCTATAAAAAAAGCAGAACCCTATACTTATCTCATAACTTACGATAATAACACAAAGGAAGAAATATTTGACCCCTATTCTTTTGAACCGGTTTTAGATGGGTTAGATATCAATCGCTTTTCCAATGGAATTCACTATGATATTTATGAAAAGCTTGGTGCACATCTTATGGAAATCAACGGAATTCATGGGGTTTTATTTGCTGTTTGGGCACCTAATGCCATAAGAGTAAGTGTGGTAGGCGACTTTAATAACTGGGATGGAAGAAGACACCCAATGAGGCGTTTAGGGGATTCGGGAATCTTTGAATTATTTATACCGGGAATACAAGCTGGTGAACTATACAAATATGAGTTAAAAATTAGGGGAGGTCTTACCATTCTAAAGGCAGACCCTTATGCCAATGGAGCAGAGCTTCGTCCTAATACAGCTTCCATTGTTTGTAATATTAATAACTATAAATGGAAGGATGAAAAATGGTTAAAGGAAAGAGCAAAGTATGATTTTAAAAAAGAACCGATATCCATATATGAAGTACATCTAGGTTCGTGGATGAAACCAAATGCACAAGAGGGTAAAGATTTTTATAATTACAGGGAGATAGCACCTAAATTAGCCAACTATATAAAAGATATGGGTTATACTCATGTGGAATTACTGCCTATTATGGAGCATCCTTTTGATGGCTCATGGGGGTATCAGGTTACCGGCTATTATGCACCTACTGCAAGATATGGTACGCCACATGATTTTATGTATTTTATGGATTATATGCACCAAAAGGGCATAGGTGTTATACTTGACTGGGTGCCTGCTCATTTTCCAAAAGACGCTTTTGGACTAGCTAATTTTGATGGAACCTGCCTATATGAACATTTAGATCCAAGACAAGGTACCCATCCCCATTGGGGAACTTTAATATATAATTACGGAAGACCTCAGGTTTCCAATTTTCTGATTGCCAATGCACTATTCTGGATAGAAAAATATCATGCAGATGGCATCCGTATGGATGCAGTTGCGTCCATGCTCTATCTGGATTATGGTAAGAAAGAGGGAGAATGGATTCCTAATATGTATGGCGGCAATGAGAACTTAGAGGCAGTAGAATTATTAAAGCATCTAAATTCTATCTTTAAAAAACGAAAAGATGGAGCCATATTCATTGCAGAAGAGTCCACTGCCTGGCCGAAAGTTACAGGTGAGGTGGAGGATGGTGGTCTTGGATTCGATTTAAAATGGAATATGGGATGGATGAATGATTTCCTTAATTATATGAAATGTGATCCACTATTTCGTAAAGGCAGACATGGGGAACTTACTTTTAGTATGATTTATGCATACAGCGAGAACTTTATATTAGTATTTTCCCATGATGAAGTAGTCCACGGTAAGGGTTCCATGATTAATAAAATGCCGGGTGATGTAGAACAGAAGTTTGAAAACTTACGTGTGGCATATGGTTTTATGATGACCCATCCAGGTAAGAAATTACTATTTATGGGACAAGATTTTGCCCAGTGGAATGAGTGGAATGAAAACAAGGAGCTGGACTGGAACCTTCTAAATGAAGAGAGTAACAAAAAGCTAAATGATTATGTGAAAGACCTTAATAAACTATATGCTAAATATCCTGCTTTGTATCAGATGGATTTTGAAGCAGATGGCTTTGAGTGGATTAGTAGTATGGATGCAGATCACAGTATTATAGTATTTGCCAGAAAAACGGAAATAGTGGAGGATACCTTATTAATCCTTTGCAATTTTACACCTGTAGTATATAAGAACTTTCCAATAGGTGTACCTTTTGCCGGAAAATACAAAGAGATATTTAACAGTGATAAAGAAATCTATGGAGGGCATGGAAATGTTAATCCAAGGTTAAAGACTTCTAAGAAAAAAGAAGCAGACGGAAGGGAGAATTCTATTAGTGTAACTGTTCCTCCCCTTGGAATATCCATATATTCCTGCACACCAATAGATATACAAAAAAAAGAGGAAGAAACTCTTAAAATTGCAATGCATAAGAATAAATGATATTTATCGGGAAAATTAATAAGGGGTAGATATGCTGATGTAAGAAAGGATTTGTTTTATGATAAAATATTTACTTCTATTGGAGGCTGGATTAACAAAAGAACCCTTCCTAAATTTTGAAAAGATTTTTAGGGATATGTCGGAAAGCGGTTTGGCATTCCTAAAAAGATTAATACTTGTTATCTTAATCTTTTTTATCGGGAAAAAGTTAATTAAGTATATAATCAGCATTATGGAAAAATTCTTTAACCGGTCTAAAATTGAAATTAGTGTTTCGGGATTTTTACTTGCGCTGACGAAAGCTATTTTATACATTCTTTTATTTGCACAGAATATAATCTTTTTATTTGGTATAGAAAACGGTACGATTGTTGCAATTATCGGCTCTGCAGGATTGAGTATCAGTTTGGCTTTACAAGGCGGACTATCTAACTTTGCAGGGGGAGTGTTAATATTAATTTTAAAACCTTTTCGTGTAGGAGATTATATAATTACTACTGGAAATGTTGGAAATATGAACAATGAAGGAACAGTAGTTGCCATAGACATCTTTTATACCAAACTTCTTACTATAGATAATAAACTGTTAGTTATGCCAAATGGTGCCCTTTCTAATTCTAACATTATTAATGCATCTAATGAGACTACAAGGCGGTTGGAACTGACAGTTTCTATCGAATATACAGAGAATATCCAAAAAGTAAAAGAAGTTCTTATGAATATTCTTAATCAGAATGAGAAGGTAATAAAAGATAAGGATATTAATGTATTTGTGAATTCTTTAGATATAAATTCCATCAGTATGGGAATCCGGGTATGGGTAATGAATGATGATTATGTAAAATTAAAATGGGAACTGCTTGAACAGATTAAAACTGAGTTTGATAAAAATCAGATTACCATACCTTTTAATCAATTAGAAATTACCATGCGTAAGTAAAATCACTTATAAACAACTACTTAAAAAAATAAATAATAGGACATGAAAGGAATTAAATTGAAATGGCAGGAAAATTAACAGAGATATTTGGTATTGACGTTTTCAATGACGCAACTATGGTTGAACGTCTACCTAAGAAGACATATATTGCCTTAAAGAAAACAATTGAAAATGGTGAAGATTTAGACCCGGCAGTTGCAGAAGTAGTTGCCAATGCAATGAAAGACTGGGCTATTGAAAGAGGCGCGACTCACTATACCCATTGGTTTCAACCTATGACAGGAATTACTGCCGAAAAACATGATTCCTTTATTAGTCCAACGGTAGATGGCAAGGTAATTATGGAGTTTTCCGGTAAAGAATTAATTAAAGGTGAACCGGATGCATCCTCCTTCCCTTCAGGAGGACTTAGAGCAACTTTTGAAGCAAGAGGTTATACCGCCTGGGATTGTACCTCTCCGGCTTTCCTTAGGGAAGATGCTTCCGGAGTCACACTTTGTATCCCAACTGCTTTTTGCTCATATACAGGTGAAGCACTGGATAAGAAAACACCATTACTTCGTTCTATGGAAGCACTAAGCATTCAGGCTGTACGTATTCTTAAATTATTTGGTCACAGTGATGTAACCTATGTATCATGTTCTGTAGGTCCGGAACAGGAATATTTTTTAATTGATAAAGAAAAATACTTAAAAAGGGAAGATTTAATCTTTACAGGAAGAACTTTATTTGGTGCAATGCCACCAAAGGGACAGGAATTGGATGATCACTATTTCGGAATTCTAAGAGAAAGAGTTGCTTCATTTATGAAGGAATTAAATGAAGAATTATGGAAACTGGGAGTTCTGGCAAAAACACAACATAATGAAGCCGCCCCTGCACAACACGAGTTAGCACCTATCTATACAACTGCCAATATATCGACAGACCACAACCAGTTAACTATGGAATTAATGAAAAGAATAGCAAACCATCATGGTTTAACCTGTCTTCTACATGAAAAACCATTTGCAGGTGTAAATGGCTCTGGAAAACATGATAACTGGTCTATGGTAACCAATACAGGCAAAAATCTTCTGGATCCAGGAAAAACCCCACATGAGAATGTACAATTTCTATTATTCTTATCCGCAGTATTAAAAGCTGTTGATGAACATTCAGATTTACTGCGTCAGTCAGCCTCCAATCCTGGAAATGACCACAGATTGGGAGCAGCGGAAGCTCCACCAGCAATTATATCTGTATTCCTAGGTGATCAGTTAGCAGATGTTTTAAAACAATTAATTGAAACAGGTGAAGCTACCAGAAGTAAGCAAGGGGGAAGAATAAGTGTAGGTTCCCATGCAATACCATATATCAGAAAGGATGCAACGGATAGAAACCGTACATCACCGTTCGCATTTACCGGTAATAAATTTGAATTTAGAATGGTTGGTTCTTCTATGTCAATTGCAGGTCCCAATACGGTATTAAATACAATAGTTGCAGATGTTTTATGTGGAATGGCAGATGAATTAGAGAAAGCAGATAACTTTGATTTGGCTGTTCACGACTTAATTAAGAAAACAGTAACGGAGCATCAAAGAATCGTCTTTAATGGTAACGGCTATTCGGAAGAATGGGTAGAGGAAGCAAAAAGAAGAGGTTTACCAAACATTAGATCCATGGTTGAAGGAGTGGAGGCTTTAACTACAGAAAAGTCTATACAATTATTTGAAAAACACCATGTATTTTCTGAAGCAGAACTTCATTCGCGTGTTGAAATTGAATACGAAACTTATTCAAAAGCAATTAATATTGAAGCAAAGACTATGATTCAAATGGCAAATACGAAATTCATACCTGCAGTGATTCATTATACAACAAAATTGGCAGAATCTATATTATCCGTTAAAAGTGCATGTCCACAAGCAGATGTAAGCGTTCAGGAGGATTTATTAAATCAAACATCTTCTTTATTGGTAAAAGCAAAACAAGCTGTGAATAAAATTACATCTTATGTAGAAGAAGCATCATCGAAAGAAGGTAAAGATCAGGCGTTCTACTTTAGAGAAGTAGTATTTCCTGCCATGTCAGAGTTAAGAGAACCTATTGATGAATTAGAATTAATCGTAGACAAAGAAATGTGGCCAGTTCCAACTTATGGTGACTTATTATTTGAAATATAGTGAAAAAATAAATATACAAAAATGATTTGTGTATCAAAACTTTTATATTAATTAAATTATGAATAGTATATATATGCAACACTATTCATTCAATAAACTATATTTGAGTTTTGACACGCAAATCAAAATTAAAGTAATTGGAAATATATACGATATATATATAAGGAGAAGTTATGCGAAATATAAAATTGGTCATAGAATATGATGGTTCCAGGTATGATGGTTGGCAAAAGCAACCGGGTAACCCTAAAAGTGTTACCATTCAGGATAAAATTGAAAGTGTATTAAGCAAAATGGAAAATGAACAGATTCAATTAATAGGTGCTGCAAGAACCGAAGCAGGTGTACATGCCTATAACCAGATTGCAAACTTTACTTCCAATACAGATATGAAATTATACGAGATAAAACATTATCTCAATCGTTTTTTACCAAGAGATATTGCGGTTCTTGAGGTAGCGGAAGTTCCTGAAAGATTTCACAGCAGTTTTAACGCAAAGGCTTTTCAATATGAATATAAAATCTCCATGGGAGAGGTTCCTTCTGTATTCGAACGTAAATATAATTATTATAGTTTTCATAAACTGGATTCCTTAAAAATGAGACAAGCTGCTAAGTATTTTATCGGGAAACATGATTTAAAAGCATTTTCCGATAATAAAAGAATGAAGAAATCTACCGAAAGAACGATTCATAAGCTAGATATTTATTCTGATATAAATGAAATTGTTGTTACTATAGAAGCAGATGATTTTTGGCCTAATATGGCAAGGATTATAGTAGGAACATTAATGGAAGTTGGAGAAGGCAATATGGAACCTGATTATATAAAAGAAGTTATTGAGTCAAAGGATCGTGAAAAAGCTGGTCCTACAGCAGAAGCAAGAGGGCTATTCCTACAAGAAGTTATATATCATTAATGGAAGTTATACATCATTAATGGAAATTATATATCATTAGTAAAGTTATATATCGTTAGTAAAAGTTATACATCATTAATAGAAGTATATATCATTAGTAAAAGTTATATCATTAGTAAAAGTTTTAGCTAATTTACAAAGGATTAATGAAAACTGTATTAAAGATGCTGAATAAATTTGTTTAGAATTGACGAGGGGGAAGAGAATGAATATTGAGAGAATTTCTACCGAGCAAGCGGTTGTAGGTATGATTACGGCTACCGATATTTTTTCAAAAAACAAATTATTAATTGAAAAGAATACAGAACTTACAGAACGCAGTATTATTCGTTTAAAACTATATGGTATAAAGGAACTAAAAGTATTTTCTTCCAATGAAAGCAAAGACGATATAAACGAGGAAGAAAATATTACTCAGGGCATATCAGTTAATGAAAATAGGTTAGTTAGTGAAAGTAAATTAACCAATGAAAAAAGTACTCTAAGTAAAAATAAATCAACTAATGAAAATAGATTAGTCGTTGAAAATAAGCCAATTAGCGAAAATGAATCAATCAATGATAATAAATTAGAATTTGAAAACAATTCGCTTCGCAATAATAAATTAGACAATGAAGAAGATATTTCTTATCTTTTGAAAGTCAGAAAAACCAAAGAATTTTTACGTTTTCATGATTCTATTATTAATTATGCTGCCAGCTTAGAAAGTTATTTGAACAAAATAGTAAAAAGCAATGAACAATTAGATACAAAGAAGCTGGCTTCAGAGGTAGAAGCAATCATAATGGAAAGCCGTAACGGTTTACATGTTATTGAGATGATAAATTGTATGAGAACCTATGATGATGATACCTATATACATTCCATTAATGTAGCATTACTTTGTTATGTAATGGGAAAATGGATGAATTATTCATTGTCAGATACCAGATTATTAGCTTTATCTGGATTATTACATGATATTGGAAAACTAATGATACCCCAGGAGCTTATTATGAAGCCTACAGTATTAACCCAAGAAGAATACATTCGTATAAAAGAGCATACGAATAAAGGTTATTATATATTAAAGCACCAAAATCTTGATGATAGGATTAAGAAAGCTGCATTAATGCATCATGAAAAATGTGATGGAAGTGGGTACCCCTTAGGAATTACCAGAGATGAAATAGCTCCATTTGCAAAAATAGTTGCCATTGCAGATATTTATGAAGCCATGACTGCAAAAAGAGTTTATAGAGGACCTTTATGTCCCTTTGATGTGATAGCAATATTTGAAAAAGAAGGACTTCAGAAATATGACCCAGCCTATCTGCTGATTTTTTTAGAAAGAGTGATAGAATCCTATATTAATAACTGGGTATTGCTTAGTAATAAAGAAAAAGCAGAAATTATTATGATTAATAAATATGATTTAGCAAAACCTATAGTAAGGACTCAAAATTCTGGCTTTATAGACTTATCTAAAGAAAGGGATATTGAGATTTTGGCGATTATTTAATACCTAAATGCCACGAAAAATTATCATTGCAATAAAAGCATGTCATCCTTATGTCATTCTGAGCAAAAATTCAACGAAGTTAAATTTACGAAGAATCTAATTATAATAACTGTCATTTTAAACTTAAATTTAGCCCACTGAATTTGTATTTAAAATGACAGTTATTTTTTATACCAGCATCTTCAAAAACTATATATTAATCTTGTTTTGCAAGTCTTAGAACTTAGATTACTCCAAAACTTTAACGGTATGGAGGCTGCTTATGCGGTACGTTACTGGAAGAACCTAGATTATTTTTGCAAAACTTTAACTATATCTGCTATATATAAGATATGAAAATCTTTCTCAGGATAAGAATCTTGTATGATGGATTTGTCAACAAAACTATCTTTTGTGTAAGGCTGTGCATATAATTTTTTACAGATTAGTACAGTATTTGCTTCTTCAAAATAAGGTGTTCCATTATCGTATGCAACGGTAAGTTCTGATTTTTCAACTTTATTTTCATCTCTTCCGGATACTCTGCCTAAATAAGCCAATGTCTTTCTGTAAGATTCATCATAAAAACTTAACGAAAAAGTATCGGAGGATTTTACAAATTCATTTGTATAACGTTGAGGTCGTATAGTTACAAAAGCAACATTTTTGCCCCACATGATGCCAAGACCTCCCCAAGAGGCAGTCATTGTATTTACTTTTCCACCTTTTTCAGCAGTTATTAGCATCCAGCTTTTACCAATCATTGAAAATGGATTGCCTTCCAATTGAGCGGCGGTAATTTCTTTAAATTCATTCATTTTTCTTATTCCTTTCTACATGTAATTCCTTTAACATAATGAAAAAAGCTTATTATGTTAATAATCACATTTTATTTAATGTAAAAAATATGTTAACCTTATTATATGTTAATTGATTTAACCTGTTCCCTAGTTTGAAATATATGATACTTGGAAACTTTGAATAAAAATCACTTTTCATAATAACCTTGATTCCGGTGCTTTAGCGCCTTTTAATAACGATAGCGATTTGTGCACCAGCACAAATTGCTGGTTGAAAAAAGTTTGCTTTTATCAACCTAAGAACTTATGTTCTTATTATATCACACTTGATACCTATTTGCAATTATTTCAGAGAAGTATGCATAATTTATCTATTTACCTTTATCTATTTACCGAAAGTAACTTTACCCTATGGAGAGGCGATTTATCAATCACTTAAAGAAGTGGATGAGCCCCTACTGAAAAAGGTGAATGTATTAATTAGGTTACGGTTCGGTTGTGCAAGGGGGTGGGAGCCGCAGGTTGAACTATAACTAAATTAGAAAAACTAAATAAATGTTTACATAAAATTTATTGTATTTCAATATCTTTAGTATATTCAATTTCATTAAAAAAAAGCATAGTTTAAACTTTAATTTTTAAACTATGCTTTTAATATAAATTTGTTGTAAAGATGTCATTGCTATGAAAGCATGTCATTCTGAGCCAAAAGCGAAGAGTCTTAATGTCATTCTGAGCCATAGGCGAAGAATCTTAATGTCATTCTGAGCCACTGGCGAAGAATCTCATATATAGTGATAGAGATTCTTCGCCTGCGGCTCAGAATGACATATATATAGTGATAGAGATTCTTCGCCTGCGGCTCAGAATGACATTCTTTTTACATAACTTTTTCAATAAGCCAGCTTTAATAAGAACAATTTTTATTTTATCTAAATAATCATATTTAGCTTTATTATTAGATGGTAAATCCTATTCTACGGTTACCGACTTGGCTAAGTTACGAGGCTGGTCAACATCTAAACCACGATGAACGGAAGTATAATAAGCAAGCAGCTGTAATACTACAGCGGCGGTAAATGGGGCAAAGTCATCTGAAAGATGAGGCAATGCAAAGTGATAATCATAAATAGAAGAATCGACGGTTACATTTCCATTTGTAATCAGTATGACCATAGCACCACGTGCACGTACTTCACGTATATTGGATATCATTTTGGAATAGACATTGGATTGGGTGGCTAATGCGATAACAGGGGTGCCTTCCGTAACAAGTGAGAGAGTACCATGTTTTAACTCTCCGGCAGCATAGGCTTCTGAGTGTATATAACTGATTTCCTTTAATTTGATGGAACCTTCGCAGGAAAGAGCATAATCAAGTCCCCGACCTATAAAGAATAGGTCTTCACAGTCTTTCAGGTTCTTGCTTATATCTTTTGCTAATACATCAAAAGTTAAAGCCTTTTCTATGGCAGGAATGATTTGCAACAATCCTTCCATCTCTTTGGAACATTCTTCTTCTGTGACTTTTCCTTTTTCCAAAGCAAAGCTAAATGCTAATAGATAAAGGCAGGACAATTGAGCAGTGTAGGCCTTTGTACTTGCAACAGCTATCTCAGGACCAGCGTGGGTATATAAAACATAATCACTTTCCCTGGCAATGGAGGAGCCCTTTACATTTACAATAGATAAAGTTTTGGCATGACTTGTCTTAGCAAGTCGAAGAGCGGCTAGAGTATCTGCCGTTTCCCCGGATTGGGATATGGTTATAACCAAGGTGTTGTTGTCCATAATCGGGTTTTGGTAACGGAACTCAGAAGCAATCTCAACAGTTACTGGAATACGAAGAAGTCTTTCAAACATAACTTTACCGATTAAGCCTGCATGCATAGCGGTTCCACATGCAGTTATAATGATGCGATTGATGGAATCAATGATGGTATGTGGTAGCCCATCACCAGACAAATCAGGAAGATTCCCTTTTCTAACACGGGGGATTATGGTAGAACGTAATGCCTCAGGCTGTTCATGAATTTCTTTTAGCATAAAATGGGGATAGCCGCCTTTCATAGCGGCAGACAAATCCCAATTTACATAAAGCATTTTAGGTGAAACTACTTTGTCATTTATATCATAGACTGTTATTTGATCTTTTGTCAGAACTGCAATATGCTGCTCTGGTAACACAAAGTATTCCTTAGAATATTTTATTAATGCAACCATATCGGATGCAATAATAGAACCTTTTTCACAGTGGCAGGCAACCAAAGGGCTTCCATTACGCAGACAATATATTACTCCTGGTTTGTCTGCAAATAAGACACAAAAAGCATAAGCCCCTTCCAGATATTTTATTGCTTCCTTTAAAGCCTTCATGGGATTGCCCTGATACAAATGGTCTATTAACATAGCAGCTATTTCCGTATCAGTCTGAGATACAGGGTATTTTCCTTCAGCAGCCAGCTTTGTTTCAAGGTCATGGTAATTCTCAATGATTCCATTATGGATTAAGGTTACCTTTCCAAAAGTATGAGGATGAGAATTCGTATCGGATACACCTCCATGAGTTGCCCAGCGGGTATGCCCTATTCCACAGGTACTATGAAACTTTGGAGCAGCTTCTACCTTTTCACGTAAAGAAGAAACTTTTCCAGTAGTTTTTATTGTGTGAATTCCATCGTCATTAAAATATGCAATTCCTGCACTGTCATAACCACGATACTCCAAGGATTCCAAGCCTTCTAATAGTACATTTTTTGCGTCTAATTCACCTGTAAAACCAATAATTCCGCACATAATTATGTCTCCTTTTTATTCAATTTTCAATGTTCATAATATAGATGAATTCACAACACAACTAAGCTTCGATAAAAAACCATTATGGATTGGTTTTCTTCCAAGTCATAGAAGTATTTAATTCATTTTCCTGATTATGTTGCCTTTGTCTTATGGTTACCCATTGCTTTTTCAACATATTACGTGTCAGGGACACGAGAGAGCATCCGCCGAATCCTTCGATAACCCTCTACCTCGTTAACCTCTAAAAAACCTAGCCCAATAGAGGTACATGGCGCTAATTTAAACATTTCTGTTAATTTAATCTTGGGTTGATTATGTTAGTAGTTACTCTGTTATAAAACTATTATATGCTGATTTATCCTTTCTGTAATTCACAAGGATAAAATGCAGCATTCATAATATCTATTTGATGTCTCAATGGTTTTCTGAAAGATTATCAGTTTTATAACTATGCAATGGTATCATAAATAGCAGAAAAAGTCAATAAATGTGCGAAGAAAAATTAAAGAGAAATAAAAGAGTTGCGTTATAATTATTACAATTGTGGCTGTTGTACAACTGTCATTCTGAGCCTGAAAGGCGAAGAATCTCACATTAAAATGGGATTCTTCGCCTTTCAGGCTCAGAATGACAGGACTTACTCAGAATGACAA
>CALDJN010000132.1 GCA_937901695.1 uncultured Anaerocolumna sp. | reverse complement strand
ACCAAAAATATATTCAGGAAGCCATAAAAGAGGCTAAAAAAAGCTTAAAAGCCAATATATCACCAGGCTGGCAATTTAGAGCTTTACATATAGATTCTAAAGTGCTAAATCGTATTGCTTTTGCCTTATTGTTTTTTAAAATAGATAAATTAGCCATGGAGATATCCACTTCTTTTGATAATTCTGTTAAGCCTATTTTTCTTTGAGCCATAACAACATCTAAATTCACTATAATCATTGGCTACCTCCTATATTGTTAAGTCATTTTCTTGTTTATAAGTAACTGCCTGATCAAATACCTGTGAAAGTACCAGGGAAAATAACCCTGCCACCAAAAATACTAAGATAATAACCAATGCTGCAGGTGTTATAACAAAAATTAATCTTATTAACATAATAAAAGCAATAATAAATGCACAAATTCCCATTCTCTTTAAAGCTGTAACATTTTCCCTAACAAATGGATCTTCACGAATTACCGTTTGAAACATCTTACGCAAATTCCATAAAATGATTAATGCAAATACTCCAGCTAACATAAATATTATGCAAAAGGGGGCGTAATTTTCTTTAAAAATTGGCATGTACTTCCCCGCTTCTTTAAATATTAATGGAACTCCAGCACAAACGATGATACCTGAGAGAAACATAAAATCTATTAAGTATTTTGTAAATCGTACTAATGGGCTTTTCTTCATATGGTTAAATTCCTCCTAGTAATTTTCATTTTTATGATTTATTATTTTATTACTTTTCTATAATATACCACTTGTAATTTTGAATGTCAATATTAATTTATCGTTTATCAATAAATCATTATTGATAAAAAATAACTTCTAAGTATGCCAAAGGGAGGTCGACTCCCTCTCAATTTTTTTGCAATCAGAGAATCTCCCCCCCCTTACTTCTTTAGACAGATGAATGGTTGGCGATACATATCTTTATTATACACTGGTACACCACAATGGTTGTTTATTAAAATTATATAGTATGCATATATTTTTCTGCTTCATTCCAAGATACAGTAAAAGAGGTCCCTTTTGCACAAAACACTGACCGGGAGGTATTCTCTACATCCCTTTCCTTGTCATATCCGATTTTTTGAATAACATCATCTTCTTTCCGGCAGATATCATATCTATCAAATCGGAGACTTATACTGCCTGTTCCCTTTGTATATGATACTAATTCTGTACTGTATTCCATAAATGTTTCTACCGGGCCCCTTCCATGTATCACCACGTTTTTATCCATTTGAACAGGAGCTTCAAAAGTACCTCCCATTTTCTGAATATCAGACATTACCCTTCCCAGATAATCCTCTTTTATGTAAATATCAAATTGATAGAAGGGTTCTAGTAATACAGACTTTGCTTTTTCAAGACCTTGCCTTATTGCCCTATATGTGGCTTCTCGAAAATCTCCGCCTTCTGTATGCTTTATATGAGCTCGTCCATTTTGCAGAACAATATTAATATCCGTAATAGGAGAACCGGTTAATACCCCTTTATGAACCTTTTCAAAAACATGGGTTTCAATCAGCCTCTGATAGTTTACAGATAAATCATCTACACGGCATTCACTTTTGAAGGAAATTCCCTTTTCCCTCAGATTCGGTTCTAACCTTACCTGTACTTCCGCATAATGCCTAAGTGGCTCAAAATGCCCGTAACCTACAACGGCTGACTGAATAGTTTCCTTATATTGAACTTTTGGTCTTTCAAAGGTAACCAGGATACCAAATCTTTTCTTAATTTCTTCTTCAAGTACTTCCAGCTGGATTTTACCCATAACATTTACTAGAATTTCATCTGTATTCTTATTATAAGCAACCGATAATATAGGATCTTCTGCTTCCAGAATACGAAGGATTTCCATACATTTCGTATAATGGGTACCATCTAAAATTGTGATTTTTGATTGAAGGGGAGAAACTACGTAATAATTATGATTATTATGTGTGACTGTTTCTCCTATTTCTAAATAAGTACCGCAAACTGGAGTTTTTAGTCCAGTTACTGCAAATACATCGCCTGCTCCAACAATACTCCTACTCTCATACTTTTTTCCGTTATAAACTCGAATCTCATTAACCTTTTCTTTAAATGTTTCTCCTTCTGTTTCGAACAAAAATTCATCTTTTACATGAAGTGCTCCTTTTAATCCTTTTATAAAAGTCAGTCGGTTTCCATTCTCATCATGGCGTATTTTAAATACATTTCCAAAAAAGGTCCCTGCCTTCTCCAAATCTTCATAATTTGTTTTTGTCAGACTTGAAAAGACTTCTAACAACCATTCAATTCCTTCTCCTTTTAGAGCTGCTCCACTGGTAACCGGATAGCATTTTTCTTCTTTGATTAGTTTAATAAGCGAGGTCTCTACGGTTTCTTTTGAATAGTTTTCTTCCAGATAATCTTCCAAAAATATTTCGTCACGTTCTGCTGCAAACTCAGCTAAAGAAGAAACAGGCACTTTATAATATAAAATATCTTCCGTTAGCTTATTTTTCATATCTTTCAATATATTATCTAAAGAAAATCCAACAACATCCGTTTTGTTAATAAAGAAAAAGGTAGGTATATGGTATGTTTGCAATAAATGAAATAAAGTTGTGGTATGGGCTTGTACCCCTGAGCTTCCGCTAATGACTAATATGGCATAATCCAAAACGGAAATTGCACGTTCCGTTTCAGAAGAAAAATCCACATGTCCCGGCGTGTCAATAAGGTAATAAGTATCTCCCCTATATTCAAATATCCCTTGACCTGAGAATATAGTTATGCCCCTATTTTGCTCAATTTCATCGGTATCAAGATAAGAAGTTTTATTATCTACTCTTCCAATGTTCCGGATACTTCCGGTATGATATAGAATTTGTTCGGATAAAGTAGTTTTTCCTGCATCTACATGAGCAAGAATTCCTATAGTTTTTTTCATGTTAATCACCTAATTAAAATTGTTTAGTTATATATCCGATTTGCGTGTCAAAACTCTTATATAGTTTATTCAATGAATAGCGTTGCATATATATACTATTTTGCTGCCGCAGGTGCTTTAGCATCTGATACCCTCCCATGTTCAAAATGCTTCTCTTCACAAGATGTGCTTGGACGGTCGGCACAAAGTAGTATATATGCAGCACTATTCATAATTTAATTAATATAAGAGTTTTGACACGAAAATCATATCTAAGCTAAATATATTAGTAAATTATTTCAAATTCTAATATAATATTTCTATTATACCACCTTAGATTATGCCTTTCCACTTCTTAATGTCACCTTCCAGTCACCTGCCCTTAAGCCCTCCTCTTAAGCAGTAAATATATGATACTGTATGCTTCAAAACTAACCCATAAAGGTTGCCCCTGTCTACAAAGTAGAGATTACTCCAACTTACAGAAGTGGTAGACTTCCCTAATGAGGTTAAAATTATATAATTTTTTCTATTATTTGTCCTCGATTCCACATATTACTGTAATTTATGAGAATACTAAGTTCATTAGGAGGTGTATCAATATGATAACAAATGTAACTTTAACAACAAAAGAAAAATTTTTATTAGAAGATCAGAAAAGTCATGAAGAAATCTGTATTAAGAAATATTCAGAATACGCTAATTTAGCTACTGATCCAGAATTAAAGAATATATTAAATAGTAATAAGAAACAGGAAGAAGAACATTTAAATTCAATTAATCAATTACTTAGTGGTAAAGTTCCTTCTATGAGCAATAGTCAAGGAGAAAGTAATCAAAGTAGTAATAGTTCAAGCGGACAAAATTCCGGTAATCTGTCTCATAGTCCGCATTTAAATGTTACTTCCGGGTCTGCAGATAAAGATATATGCAGTGACTTACTAATGACAGAAAAATTTGTTTCTGGAGCATATGATACTGCTATTTTCGAATTTAAGGATCCACAAGTTCGCGATGTATTAAACCATATTCAAAAAGAAGAACAAAAACACGGAGAATCCATTTACAAGTATATGGAAAGCAAAGGCATGTATAATCCTAAGTAATATTGGATTATGAAATAATCTATCTTTACACTAAAAAACTAAATTGACCTTCGGAGTAGCACAGTCTAGTGCTAACTATCGAAGGTCTCTTTATAGGATGCAGTTATAAGTAATAACTGAAAATAAATTACGAAACATATATAATAGGACTAAACTCCTATTATAGAATAAAATTCTTCTCTTTTTCTTGAAAATAGCCAAAACGGATACTCCAAGCCCTTATAATACATATTTTTATTGTAATTTTAAATATACATACTATTGACATAATAAATAACCAGTATAAAATGGTATTATAGTAAATTTTTACTTATACATAGGAGGAGTTATTAATGCTAAAAATGGATACGGGTAATGAAATTTTAAATAGCATTTATTATGCTATACCATTAATCGATACTTTTTTCGATCATGATATTGAAATCATGTTAACTGACATGGAAAAAGTACTTTACTATCAGGGGAGTAAAGAGATTGATGCTAAAATTGAAGTAAATTCAGAAGCGGGAAAGTTTGTTAAGGAAGCTATGGTAAAGGGAGATGTTGATGTTACAGTCATTCCAGAGGACTTTATAGGTGTAGCCTTTAAATCCTATATGGTACCTATTAAAGATGATAATGGTAAAGTTATCGGCTCTATTGCAATCGGGAAAAGCCTTTCTAAAAAGAATGAATTGACTAAAATAACTCAAGATCTAATCGATTCATTAAAGAACATTGAAACAAGTATTAACCAGATTGCTCAGG
>CALDJN010000131.1 GCA_937901695.1 uncultured Anaerocolumna sp. | reverse complement strand
GCTCTACGAGCCATTTTTAGAATTTTGTAAGTCTAACGTTTTGCTTTTATTACAGATATTGATATTCTATAATATTTCATTACACATAAGTAAAATTCCTTTATTAGTACATGGTTGGTGAATCAATATTGCATAAATGTAGCGTTTTTACTTGAAGCTAAAACAACTGTAGACCCATCTGTATAACAGGTGACTTATTAAAAAACTGCCATACCAATGAGATTCTTCGCCTTTCAGGCTCAGAATGACAAAAAGACAGTTAGAAAGCAGTGTTAAAACACGCTTTCTAACTGTTCAGTCAAAATAGTATTCTCTTTACCAATTTCTTCTTAATTCAATTCCTTCTTAATTCAATTCCCTCTTAATTCAATTCCCTCTTAATTTAATTCCCTCTTAATTCAATTCCCTCTTAATTCAATTCCCTCTTAATTCAATTCCCTCTTAATTTAATTCCTTCTTAATAAAGAAGGTTCCCCTTCCAAATGTCCATAATCATTAAATCTTTGTAAATAAAATCTTTCATATTCCTCATCATAGACTAATTGGGTAATGCTGCAATTCTCTAAGGATACTGCAAATAAAAGTTTTTTACTCATATTGATTTCCAAAAGACCTGCTAACAAAGCACGTATCACTCCGCCATGGGTAATGACAGCTACATTTTTCTTGCCACTTTTCCTTATTTCATCCATAGTAACCATAGCTCTCGTGAATACATCCATACCACATTCACCACCTGGATAAGGAATATCTTCTTCCAGCTTCATTTGCTCTAATTGAAAATCGCCAAAATGTTCCTCAATATATTCATCCGAATAGCCTTCTAGAATTCCGAAGGATATTTCCCGCAAATCTCCTCGAATAATATGTTCCTGATTAATATATTTATTTACAATTTGTGCTGTTTCAGTAGCCCGTATCAAATGGCTGGAATATAATCCATCAATATGATATTGGCTTAAACGCTTTCCAAGAAGTTCTGCCTGTTTCCTGCCTTCTTCTGCAAGACAGACATTTACATTACATAAGGGACTACTCTGTCTGCCATGCCTGATTAGATAAATATTCATAGGACCACCCTGCTCCATTTCATTTGTAAACATTCATTCCAAGTTATTTTAGTTAATCTAAAATAATTTTGTTTTACTGTTCTACCTAAATTATATAGAATTCGAATAATGTTTATGAAAAAAATAGTAATTAAACATCAAATATTTTTGTTTCTCAATTATAATTTATCATACATATAGTAGCAAATAATTTTGCTTCTCAATTATTACTTATTACATTATACACATAACTGCAAATAATTTCTCAATTATTATTGATTTGCGTGTCAAAACTTATTGATTTGCGTGTCAAAACTCTTATATTAATTAAATTAGAGTTTTGACACGCAAACCATTATTTATTATATACATAACAGCCACAATTATAATAAATGTAATCCATGATTTTCTGAATATTCTACAATTTCATCCGGCCATACAGAGGACTGTACTTCACCAATATGAGCTTTTCTTAAGAAAAACATACATATTCTGGATTGTCCAATACCACCACCTATAGTGTATGGTAATTCATGATTTAAAAGTGACTTTTGGAAAGGTAACTCTGCTCTTTCCATACAGCCGCTAATTTCTAACTGCTGTTTTAGGGTTTCCTCATCAACACGAATACCCATAGAAGATAATTCTAGAGAAATATCTAAAACTGGGTAATATACAATAATATCACCATTTAACTTCCAATCATCATAGTCAGGAGCTCGTCCATCGTGCCTTTCTCCGGAAGCTAATACTCCGCCAATTTGCATAATAAAAACAGCACCTTTTAATTTTGCAATTTTATGTTCTCTTTCTTTTGGTGTACATTCAGGGTATGCATCCTCTAATTCTTGAGAAGTAACAAAAAATATATCCTCAGGTAAAAATTCTTCTATAAAATTATATTTATTAGAAATATATTTTTCAGTATTTTTTAAAGCTTCATATACTTTTCTAACTATTTCTTTTAATGTATCTTCATTACGTTCTTCTTTATAGATTATTTTCTCCCAATCCCACTGGTCAACAAAAATAGAATGAATATTATCTGTATCTTCATCACGGCGAATGGCATTCATATCGGTATAAAGGCCTTCTCCATGTTCAAATCCATACCTCTTTAGCGCCATTCTTTTCCACTTTGCAAGAGAGTGAACAATTTCAACTTTTGCATCATTTTGTTCTTTAATTCCAAAACTTACTGGACGCTCTACTCCGTTTAGATTATCATTGAGTCCGGTTTCCGGTTTAACAAATAATGGTGCAGAAACTCTGGTAAGATTTAATTGTTTCGCCAGTTCCCTTTCAAAAAAGTCTTTTACAAGTTTAATACCAATTTCAGTTTCTTTAATTCCTAATGCTGACTTATATCCGTCTGGTATAGTTAAATGATCCATCGTATTTCTCCTTAATTATTTATGATAGGGCTGGTTCGTATTAATACGGTATGCCCGGTATATTTGCTCTAATAAAACGACTCTCATTAGTTGGTGTGGAAATGTCATTTTAGAAAAACTTAATTTATAATCAGCTCTGGATAAAACCTCACTGCCAAGTCCTAATGAACCACCAATAATAAAAATAAGATGGCTAGCGCCACCTACGCCTAATTGTTCCATTTTATCTGCAAGATCTGTAGAAGATAACATCTTACCTTCAATGGCTAAGGTAATTACATATCCATCATTTTTAATATGTTTTAGTATCCTTTCACCTTCTATTCTTTTTATCTGGTTCTCTTCTGCTTCACTTGCCTGATCCGGAGTCTTCTCATCACTTACTTCAATGATTTCTAATTTACAGTAACGGCTTAATCTTTTACTATATTCATCAATTGCAAGAGTAAAGTACTTCTCCTTTATTTTCCCTACTCCAATAATCGTAATTTTCATGACTTCTTTTTCTTATCTCCTATATATTGATATAATACACCATTCTTTACAACTTTTAATTTTTCTCCTTTAAATCCTCTTCTACGTAATTCTTTTTGAAAATTATAAATCATAAATCCATGGCATACTATTAATATATTTTCTTTTGACCAATCTATTCTGTCCAAAAATTTATTGATTCTTCTTCTGGTACCCTCCACGGTTTCCGGCTGGCTTTTAGATTTGAAAAGCCATGCCATCCTTCCACATACATGCCAGATTTCAAATGGTAATTTTATTCTATCAGAATGTATAAATGGAGCATTATCAACTTCTCTTAATAATTTATCTATCTGCAGGTTTCCGCTATATACTTCTTTTGCAGTAGTGATTGCTCTTGGCATATCACTGACATAGCAGATATCCCACTCTATACCGTACATTTCAACTGCTTTTTTAATTACCTTTGACTTCTCATATCTTTCAGACCATTCTCTGAATTCTTTGGAAGTCATGATTTTTTTATGTGGGCAATTTACTTTAAAATGTCTTAATAATCCTATTCTCATCTTATCTCCAATATTTTTAACCTATCCAATGCGGATATTCCCCTTGCCAATAGGCGAGTTCGCTTCGGTTTATATAAATATCAATGTAAAAATATTAAATTCTCAGCCTTTTTCAAGGTAATTTTTTTCTTACAAAACTTTTTGATTTTTTAATAACTATTGTAACTATATTTATATATAATTGCAACTTTTTTTACAGAAAAACTAAAATAATTACTACAGTTCAACCTATGGGATGCCAGAGGCTGAACCGTAATAATTATTTCTTTTGAAAAATGCGAAAAATAGTATCAACTATAAAGATTGCCAAAGCAATCATCCCTGCAATTTGCATTGTTTGATTAAAATAATATCTTGATAACTTTTCATCATTGGTAATAAGATAATATACAGTCTGGTACATACCTACTCCAGGTACTAAAGGTAATATGCCGGTAATTAAGAATAAAGTAACCGGTGTTTTTAATATACGCGCATAACTGTGAGACATAAGTGCTACTGCTAATGTTGCAAAAAACAAACTGGAGACAATGGGAAAACCCATGAAACTTAGAATTAAATTAACGAACCATCCAACCGCTCCAACAGTTCCGGCATGTATAAGAAATTTCTTAGGTACGCCAAAGGTGACTGCAATGGATATTACCGCTATAAAAGCACCAATAACCTGTTTAATCATAGCACCCCACCTCCTATAATTAAGGAAAATAAAGCTAATCCAACACCGATACCTGCTGCAATAGTTGCTGCAGATACAAAAGCTTCAATGGCACGGGCTCCCCCTGACAAATAATCCCCCTGGAGAATATCCCTAATAGCATTGGTAATAGCCACACCTGGAAGTAAGGGCATGGCAGAACCGCTTATAAGAATTTCCCGCTGTATTCCCAAATCAAAGAAATGTGTTATGGCAACACTGGTAAATGCAATAACTATAGAGCAAATCATATTTTTTATAAAACTTTTAATCTTGGTTGTTTTTGTAAGCATAAAAACAAGCGCAATTAAGCCACCATTTATACTGGCGATAAAAACGTCAATCCATTTACCACCAAGCAAAACAGTAAAGGCAGCAGAACCTACTATAAGACAAATATTATAAATGGTGATATTATATTTTTTAGTCTGGTTAATAATTTTCAATTTCTCATAAGCTTCATTTAAGGATAAGGTATTATCGCATAAGGAACGGGAAATATTATTAACTTCATAAATCTTAGAAAGATCGGTATTTCGTGTTTCTATTCTTTTTACCAAGGTTATGTTATCAATACTGGTATCTCCCAAGGTAAGAAAAATTCCTGTTGGGATAACAAAGGTTTCTGTTTTTTCCAAACCAGAAGTCTTTAGGATTCTGCTCATGGTGTCTTCTACTCGAAATGTCTCCGCACCACTAACCAACATAATTTCACCTGCTAACATTGCTGTATCAACTAAAAGTTTGTAATTCATGTGGGAAAAATTCTCCTTCTAGCATGTATTAAATATGAACTAAATTGTTAACAAATTATTCTAATTATCTTCATACTTTACTCACATATGAATTTTATAATAGAGATAAGTAAGTGATATAGTTTCACTTTCTCCTCCCCCCATTTTATTATAGATTGAGAAGGTCAATTGCAAATCGTTTTGCAATTGACCTTCCTTTTTTGTCATTCTGAACCTAAAAGTCAAGGGCAATGAAAAAATCTTTAATTTATTATACGTCATTATGGGTCTAAAAGGCAAGGGCGATGAAAAAATCCTTGATTTGCTATATGTCATTCTAGCTCTAAAAGGCAAGAGCGATGAAAAAATCCTTGATTTACTATATGTCATTCTAGCTCTAAAAGGCAAGAGCGATGAAAAAATCCTTGATTTAC